>PWNY01000250.1 GCA_003557805.1 Bacteroidales bacterium
ACACACCCGAAGAGGTTTTTGTCAGGGATTTTATTACCGAAAAGATGCCCGATGTGGTTATCAATATTGTTGACGCCTCAAACCTTGAACGCAACCTCTATCTTACCACACAGTTAATAGATATGGACATCAAGGTTGTGATGGTCCTGAACATGTACGATGAATTTATGGATTCAGGTGACCGCCTCGATTACGAAAGCCTTGGCAAAATGATAGGTATACCTATAATACCGGCCGTCAGTCACAAGGGGAAAGGGGTCAGGGAGGTTTTCACCAAGGCTATTGAAGTTTATGAAGACCGTGATGAAATTGTCCGCCACATACACATAAACCACGGGCAACTGGTTGAAGAGTCATTGAAGAAGATACAGGACAGGATAAACAAGGAGGGCAATGAACAGCTGACCGACCTGGTGTCCTCACGATTTCTGGCCATCAAGCTGCTTGAGAACGACAGGGAGGCAAAAAGAAGAATAAGGGCATTCTGCGGCAATTACGAAGAGATACTCTCCACTGCCGCCAGTGAATCAAGTAAAATAGAAAGGGAGTTCGGCGAACCCGCCGAATCAGTAGTAACCGACCTTAAATATGGTTTTATCTCAGGGGCATTGAAAGAGACACTGATTCCCGGGGAGAAGCATAAGCGCAAGACCAGCGAGATCATTGATACCTTCCTTACCCATAAGCTTATTGGCTTCCCCATATTCCTGCTGTTTATGTGGATAATGTTCTCTGCAACCTTTTTCCTGGGAAGTTATCCAATGGACTGGATTGAGGCGGGAGTGGAGAACCTGGGGAACTTTACCGACCAGAGGATGCAGGCAGGCCCCTTGAAGGATCTTTTGATAAATGGCATTATCAGCGGGGTTGGCGGGGTTATAGTCTTTTTACCAAACATACTGATACTGTTCTTTTTCATCAGCCTGATGGAGGATACGGGTTACATGTCGAGGGCCGTGTTCATAATGGATAAACTCATGCACAAGATAGGGCTGCATGGCAAGTCTTTCATACCGTTGCTTATGGGGTTCGGATGCAATGTGCCCGCCATCATGGCCACACGCACCCTGGGCAGCCGCAATGACAGGATGCTTACGATGCTCATCAATCCCTTCATCTCCTGCAGTGCGCGGCTTCCCATATATGTACTTTTTATTTCTGCCTTTTTCGTAGAATACCAGGGCACTGTTCTTTTTGCAATCTATACAACGGGAGTACTGGTAGCAATCGGGGTAGCCCTGCTGTTCAAAAGGACATTGTTCAGAACCGAAGACGCCCCCTTTGTAATGGAACTCCCCCCCTACCGAATACCTACAATCAAGGCAATCACAAGGCATATGTGGGGTAAAGCGGTTCACTACCTGAAAAAGATTAGTGGTATTATACTAATAGCTTCGATTATCATATGGGCACTTGGTTACTTCCCTGAAGGAGCCGGGTACTCATCAGAACTGGATGAAAGGGTAGCTGCTATTGAACAGTCATTCGAAGCCCGCATAACAGCACTTGAAGGGTCAGGTGACAGCCAGGCGGCAGAACTCATGGAGGAGGAGAAGGAGATCGCACTCAGGAACATGGAAGCATCCCTCTACCTGGAACGCCAGGAGAACAGCTATATAGGCAGGCTTGGGAAAGCAGTCCAGCCAGTAATGGCCCCTTTAGGCTTTGACTGGAAAATGACAATCAGCATACTGTCGGGTGTTGCAGCCAAAGAGATAGTGGTCAGTACCCTGGCAGTCCTTTACCAGGTGGATGAATCCGTACAGGCCCACAGCCAGTCACTTGTTGAAAAGATCCAGAGCCAGACTTACAGTTCTGGCCCAAGGGCCGGGGAAGCTGTGTTCACACCGCTGGTTGCACTTTCATTCATGCTGTTCACCCTTTTGTACTTTCCGTGCATAGGTGTTATCGCAACTATATCACGTGAGTCCGGACACTGGAAGTGGGGCCTTTTCACTGTCCTGTACACAACCCTGATTGCATGGACAGTTTCATTTATTGTATTTCAGGCAGGTAGCCTTTTAAATTTCTGACTATGATACAATGGATAATTACCGCACTGATTCTTGCTGCCGCCCTGATATACGCAGTTATAAGGGTGTTCAGGTACTTCAGGGGTAAAGGCAGCGGACAGTCAGATTGTGAAAGTTTTGGCGGAGATTGCGCAAAATGCATTCAGGCCCGCGGTAATACAGCCGATTGTGACCCGGGTAGCACTTCCGGTAATAAGCTGTAACTTCAACAGTTTAACCTTATCTTTTGACCGCTTCATAGAGTATCCAATCGCCCTTTATGCACCTCTATCAAAAAAATAATGTATATTTAAGATATCTAAATATAAATAAACCGGGCATTGGACCTTAAGTCAATACTGCTCAAATACTGGGGCTATTCATCATTTCGCCCCCTCCAGGAGGATATAATCATGTCTGTACTGGAGGGACATGACACCCTTGCACTGCTACCGACAGGTGGGGGAAAATCCCTTTGCTACCAGGTTCCCGCTATTATGCAGGAAGGCCTGTGTATTGTCGTAAGCCCGCTTATTGCATTGATGAAAGATCAGGTCCAGGCTCTCAGATCAAAGGGAATAAAGGCAGTGGGTATATATCATGGCCTTGGCAGGGCTGAGATTGACAATGCAGTGGATAATTGTGTATACGGGGATGTGAAGTTCCTTTACATGAGTCCCGAAAGGCTGTCAACAGACCTTGTACGCAGCAGACTGGAAAAGATGAATGTAAACCTTCTGGCTGTGGACGAGGCACACTGCATCTCGCAGTGGGGATATGACTTCCGCCCCCCTTACCTGAGAATAGCAGAGGCAAGGGAACTTATCCCCAACGCACCCGTGCTTGCACTTACCGCAACAGCCACAAAAAGTGTTACCCATGACATACAGGAGAAGTTAAGGTTCAGGGATCCGCGGGTTTTTCGTAAGAGTTTCGAAAGAAAGAACCTTGCATACATGGTTATAAGGGAGGAGGATAAACTGAGCAGGCTATGCAGGGTCTCCAACAAGGTAAGAGGCACAGGAATTGTGTACGTAAGAAACCGAAAAAGGACAAGGGAGATATCGGACTATCTCAATAAGAAAGGGATTAGCTCCGATTTTTATCACGCCGGTCTCGATGCCAGGGAAAGGGATAAAAAGCAGGATTCATGGATGAAGGAAAGGACAAGGGTAATAGTTGCCACAAATGCCTTTGGCATGGGTATAGATAAGCCGAACGTGAGGTTTGTGGTGCATATGGACCTGCCTGACAGCCCTGAGGCGTATTTCCAGGAAGCAGGCAGGGCAGGCAGGGACGGTTTCAAGTCCTTTGCCATCCTGCTGGTAAACCAGTCTGATATAAGCGACCTTGAGAACTTTCATGAAAAATCATTTCCTCCACTGAAAACAATAAGGCAGGTTTACAACTGCCTTGGTAATTATTTTCAACTGGCCATCGGGAGCGGTAAGGACCAGAGCCTGCCATTTGACATGGTGAATTTTGCAAGGACATATTCACTTGACCCCTTTGTGGTGTTCAATGCGCTGGGGTTCCTTGAAAAAGAGGGCTACATAGCTATGTCAGAAGCCCTTGCGAACCCTTCCAGGATGATGTTCTTTGTCAACAACGAAGAGCTTTACCGCTTTCAGGTCGCCAACCCCAATTATGACCCCTTTATCAAACTCATTTTAAGGTCATACACCGGCTTGTTTTCCGAATTTACAAAGATAAACGAGGATGAGATAGCATCCAGGGCAGGAGTTCCGGTACCCCTGGTCAGGAAGATGCTGACCGAGCTGCATAATATGCAGATATTGCATTACAAGGAGCAGAATGACTCGCCCGTAATTACTTTTCTTCAGGAAAGGATGGCTGCTGCCGATCTTACAATTTCCGCCCAGGTATACAATGAAAGAAAAAAGTTCTCCAAAGAACGCATGAAGCATATGAAGGAATATGCCACATCTGAGAACAAGTGCCGCAGCCTCTTTTTGCTGTCATATTTCGGGGAAGGCAATGCACAGCGTTGCGGGCAGTGCGATGTTTGCATCGGGCTTAACAAGACCGGAGTAAGCTCGCTTGAGTACAAACAGGTGGTGGATATAATAAAGCCTCTTATCAAATCGGGAAACTACACCCCCGAACAGCTGCTGGAAGATGCAGATATAAGCATACCTGAGGCAAAGCTTATAAATGTGATACGTTACCTTAAAGATATTGGGGTGATCACTGAAGATAAAGGCCGTATTTTGAGGTGGAATGATCAGGAGGAAAAATAGGCCAGAAGGTCAACGCCCCCCTTTACCCTGTCACCTTTTTTAACCCTTATATCAGTGCCTACGGGCAGAAACAGGTCAACCCTGGAGCCGAATTTAATAAAACCAAGTTCCTCACCCTGTCTTACCTCATGGCCTTCGCTGCAGTAACAGACGATCCTGCGTGCAAAAACACCCGCGATCTGCCTGACCATAAAGCGTATGCCACCTAGGGTCTCAATAATTATGGTGTTACGCTCATTCAGCCTGCTTGATTTCGGATGCCATGCAACAAGGTATTTGCCGGGGTGGTAACGGTAGAATACAACCTTTCCGTTGGCCGGTATCCTGTTAAGATGAACGTTAAAGGGAGACATGAAGACCGACAGCTGTATCATCGGCTTTTTGAAATATTCATCCTCCTCAACCTGTTCAACCTTAACGACAGTTCCATCAGCCGGGCTTATCACGGCACCGGGAAATTCTTCTAAAAGCCTGGTGGGAGAACGGAAGAAAAAGATTACCAGAGCAAACACCACCAAAAGCAGTGCGAGATATAAATACAAAAGCCACCCGGGCTCAGGCCCGGTATATATTATAAAAGAGGCGACCAGGCCAGTTAAAACCCCTGTATATAAAACTATCCTTTTCCCTTCTTGGTGTATTTTCATCCTGGTTTTTCTAATACATCAATAACAGGTAAACAAATGCAAAAGGTGCGGCCATGAACACTCCGTCAAAACGGTCAAGTATTCCCCCGTGCCCCGGCAGGATACTGCCGCTGTCTTTAGCATCTATACTGCGTTTAAGCATGGATTCAAAAAGGTCACCGTAAGTGCTGAAGACAATTACTATAAAGGCAAGTACAATCCAGTCAAAAAGTGAAATCTGGTCATAGTAAAGTGCTATAACGTTTGCAGTAAGGAGCGCAAGTACTCCTCCCCCTGCAACCCCTTCCCACGTCTTCTTTGGTGAAACCCTTTTAAATAATCTGTGCCTTCCCAGGGCGGTACCGATTATGTATGCCCCGGTTTCATTAATCCATACCAGGAAAAAGAATCCCAGCAGAAGGCTTGAATTATACACACCGGGAGTGAAGGCCGGGTTAGGGAAGTAGTTGAGTACAGAAAACGGTACGGCAACATACAGGAGGCCAAAAAAAGTGAATGCAATATTTGTAAATGGATTTGGGTCGTTGCGGTATAGTTCAAATAAAAAAATCAGGAAAACACATACGAAGTTTATAAGAAGCAATTCCGGGTTTATGATATTCATGGAGACCATTGCATTGCTGGTGAACAACACCATGCCGGCAAGCAGCCCGGCATTCTTGTTGGGGAAGATACCGGCCTTCTCCACCATTGAGTAAAACTCCCAGAGCCCGATAATGGTAAAAACCAAAAATAGCAGCACGAACAGGTGCTGATCCGTAATTATTGATGCCATAACCAGGACAACGAGTATTATCCCGGTCAGGGTCCTTGTAGCAAGGTTGCTCACAGTGATTCTTTATTAATTATTTGTTTTGCCTTTATCACATTTTCGGCCTGCACATATAACTCCACATCACCGAAAAGGTATGCAGAGTCCTTCCTGTTCATAATAACACTGGATATTCCTGCATCATCAAGTACTGCCTGTACTATTTTCACCTTGTGTTCAAATGTATTGCTGTATATCTTCCGCCAGTTACTGTCCATGATTATAAACCTCAAGTATTATCCGCGCTCCCCATATCCAGCATAAACAGATAGAGCTCGGCTGGACCATGCACTCCCTTTACCAGGGTCTTCTCAATGTCGGCTGTACGGCTTGGTCCGCTAATGAAACTGATCATTGAAGGCAGATCCCTGCCGTACTTCCTGGATATTAAATCGAAAGCACCTGAAATGTCGTCAACTATCTGTTTACTGGTAGCTACAACGATATGGAATGGAGCAGCGATAAAGCCCTTCCTTCCGCAATCCAATGCGCTGCTTACCACAACCGACCCGTGACTTACTACCAGGGCCTCGCATGAGGTCAGGGTCGCATCACACTCATATACCTTTTCCGGCTGGTTTTCATGCGCTATACCGAGCTCTTCAAGCAGGTCTACAAGGAATGCCTCCCTGCAGAATACTTTTTGTAAGTTCTCCTGTCCTGCAAGTGCCTTTATCCCATAGGCCAGCTCGCGTGCATCGGCAGAAAAGTAGAACTTACCCCCTGCCCTTTTAAGGGCCTCTGCAAAAGCTTCCTCCCTGAAAGCTGCATCAGTCGCTTTAAGCAGGCTGCTTTCCATATCCACGGAGTCGTATGGAGGAGGCATTGAGTTTACAAGTGCATCTCTTACTTTCTTTAATACCTTCTCCTTGGTTGTGGATTCTTTCATTGGAAAGGAGCTTATTTTTTACCTGTAGCGGTAGTTCCAACACCGATTTCATGCTCCCTTGAGTGTTCGGGGTCAGGGAATGGCCGTTTCCCAAATATCTTTTCAAGGTCCTCCCTGAATATCACCTCTTTTTCAAGCAGAAGGTCTCCAAGGGCCACAAGTCTTTCCCTGTGTTCCACCAGTATCTCCTTTGCCCTTTTGTAAGCTTTTTCAACGAGTTCACTTACCTCCTCATCAATCTTCTGAGCTGTATTTTCCGAATAGGGTTTGGTGAATGTGTATTCGCTCTGGCCGGTAGAATCATAATAACTTATATTACCCAGCCTTTTGTTCAGGCCAAAATATACAACCATGGCATATGCCTGCTTGGTGATCTTCTCCAGGTCATTGAGTGCCCCGGTAGATATCTTCCCGAATATGATCTCTTCGGCTGCCCTTCCTCCCAGGGTTGCCGTAATCTCATCAAACATCTGTTCGAAAGTTGATATCTGTCTCTCTTCGGGCAGATACCATGCCGCACCCAGTGCCTTGCCCCTGGGCACTATAGTGACCTTAACCAGTGGATGTGCGTGTTCAAGCAACCAGCTTACCGCGGCATGCCCCGACTCATGATAGGCAATAACCTTCTTCTCCATGGGCGAGATGATCTTGTTCCTCTTCTCAAGTCCTCCTATTATACGGTCAACAGCGTCAAGAAAGTCCTGCTTTTCAACTGTCTTTTTATTTCGCCTTGCGGCTATCAGGGCTGCCTCATTACAAACATTTGCAATATCCGCACCGGAAAAACCGGGTGTCTGTTTTGCCATAAAACCCGGATCAAGCCCCTTTTCAAGTTTGAGGGGTTTCATGTGTACCTTGAATATCGCCTCCCTTTCGCCCAGGTCCGGCATCTCAACATGGATCTGGCGGTCAAACCTCCCTGCACGCATAAGCGCCCTGTCAAGGATATCAGCCCTGTTGGTTGCAGCCAGGATAATTATACCCGTATTTGTCCCAAAACCATCCATTTCGGCAAGAAGCTGGTTCAGGGTGTTCTCCCTCTCATCGTTTGAACCGGTTACCGGATTCTTGCCCCTTGCCCTTCCGATTGCATCTATCTCGTCAATAAATACTATACATGGAGCTTTCTCCTTGGCCTGCTTGAAAAGATCCCTTACCCTGGAGGCACCTACACCAACGAACATCTCAACAAAATCCGATCCGCTTAGAGAGAAAAACGGCACCTGGGCCTGGCCGGCAACAGCTTTTGCAAGCAATGTTTTGCCGGTTCCTGGAGGCCCCACAAGCAGCGCCCCTTTTGGTATCTTTCCACCCAGTTCGGTATATTTTCTGGGGTTTTTTAAGAAGTCCACTATCTCCATCAGTTCGACCTTTGCCTCCTCAAGACCTGCAACATCCTTGAAATCTATACTGACATGGGTATCCTTGTCAAACAGTGTTGCCTTTGATTTACCGATGTTGAACATCTGCCCTCCCGGGCCACCACTCCCTGCCATTCTGCGCATTATGAATATCCAGAATGCGATTAAAAGCCCGATAGGCAACAGCCAGCTTAAAATATCAGTGCCCCAGCTTTTCCTTGTTTCAGCATAGACATCTATTTTATCGCCGGCAGGCCACTCCCTCTGGGCCTCCCTGAGAATGTTCTCAAAGTTTTCAACAGAGGCTATCTGAAAGGTATAATGCGGACCGCTTGCATCGCCCATACCCCTTCCCCTGTCAACCTCTTCATGCTTCTCCCTGTCCAGGCGGTCCTCCTTGATAAATACCTCTACCACCTCCTGGTTCACAATAATTATCTTTTCAATGTCCGTACCTTCTTCCTCATCCCAAACCAGCAACTCTGTTTCAAAGTATCTCTGCGATATCTCAACAGCAGAGCCTCCCCAGTTGAAGAACTGTATGGCAATGAATATAATAGCAAGAATTGCATATATCCAGTAAAAACTAAAACCGGGCTTCTTGCCCCCCTTTTTATTCCCAGGGCTCTTACCCGGCTGCCCTCTTCCCTGGCTTTGCCTGCCCGTCATCCTTTTTCCAGGGTCCAGGCCGCCTTTGTTACTCTTTTCCTTATTATCCATTTTATATCTATATATAATTTTCTCAGTGAATTAACAGCTGCTGCCACCCACCTGTTCATTATTCGCCAATTTTCTCTGCAGGCACATCAGCCCATAGGTCCTCTATCTGGAAATGGCGCCTGACAGGTTCCTGAAAAACATGGACCACAACATCCAGGTAGTCCAGAAGCAGCCATTCACCGTTTATGTAACCTTCCCTTCGTGCCGGATCTATCCCGCATAGTTTTTTAACCTCCTCCTCAACCGACTCGGCAATAGCAGTCGCATGCGTCCTGGAGTTTCCGTGACACACAACAAAGTAATCACAAACGGTAGAATTAATTTTTCCCAGGTTTAAACTAACAATCTCCTCACCTTTCTTTTCCTGTATACCTTTAATTATAGCATCAACAAGCACAGATGATATATCTTTTTCTGATGATCTTAACGTCATTAGCCGCTCATTATGTTTTCCTGCAAAATTAAGGTTTTTTAGCCACATTATTATCAATCTATTGTTTAACAAAAAAGCAGCAAAATTTAGGCCGGGCAAGTACTGTTTTGATTATTTTTGTGCTTAAGGAAGCCAAAAACCTGGCATGAGGCAAGGGCCAAAGGTTAAATCACTGGCAGTAAACCCATTACCGTTCATGCAATATTCAGAATATCACTATTTCCCTGAAGCTGATTCCACGAATACCAGGATGTGGAATATGATAGACTCCGGGGAGATAGATGCAGAGGGCAGTGTGGTCCATGCAGGAGTGCAACACTCAGGCAGGGGAATGGGGAATACCTCCTGGCAAAGCGAACCAGGTAAAAACCTGCTGTTCTCCGTTTTGCTTAAACCGGTTTTTATTGAGCCTGCGTGGCAGTTTTTGCTAAACAAGTGCATTGCGCTATCGCTCAGGGAAGCATTGTCCTTTGTATGCAGTGAAGCTGATTTCATTATTAAGTGGCCCAATGATATATATTCTGGTGGGGGCAAGATATCAGGAACATTGATAGAGAACAGGATTATGGGCAAAACACTCGAGATGTCGGTAATCGGGGTCGGGATAAATATCAACCAGGAGGCCTTCCCTTCAGATATACCCAGGCCTGTATCCTTAAAACTGCTGTCCGGAAGGGAGTTTTCCGTTAATGGCTGCTTAAAGGCAATTTATTCCGTTCTGCTCCAAAATTACCTTCTTCTGAAGGAAGACCCGCAGGGCCGGGCAGCAATAATTGAAGAGAGCTACACCAAGAACCTTATGGGATATGGCAAGGTTATGAGTTTTAAGATGGGTGGCAGGGAACTTAAAGCCGAGGTGTGCGGTGTTGACAGGTACGGTAAGTTGCTGATAAGGGATAATAAGGGTAATACCCATGCCTGCGGAACAAAGGAGGTAGAGTTTTCAGGGCTTTAATCTCCCTGGAACAACTCCTTAAGCTTTTCAGCCATCATGTCAACAAAGTTCCGTAACGGGTTGGAAGCCACCGTCCTTAAAAAGGGGTTCAGTTCAACATCAAATACAATATCGGCATCACAGTTATTCTCCCCCTTTTTCCGAAAATAAAAATCCAGGCTGTAGCTTACCGGATTATTGCCTTCCGACTCAATATGGATATTGCTGCAGGGGTACCTGTCCTTGATCTTCATTGACAGCTCAGCAAGCCCTTCTATTGTAAATGAACAGGAGTCTCCGTCAGTTTTCCAGTTTTTAATCTGGTCGGGCAGCAGCCTTTCGAAATTCCTGAAGTCGCTCATAAAATCAAATACCTCTTTACAGCTGCTGTTCAGGGCTATATTGTGCTTCTCAAATTTTGCCATATCATTGTTATTTTTTCAACTCCTCCCGCCGCCTTTCTGACCATGCCTGGGGGTCTTCACGCCATATGTTCAGCTCGTTTAGCTGGTAATCTGTTAATTTACCCTTTTCCTGCAGGCTCTTCAACAGGGCGGGATAATTGCTCAGCGGGATAAGCCGGCATGTGGCTTCGCTGAAGTTTTTTTCTGCAATATCCAGACCGTAACTGAATATAGCCACCATGCCAGCCACATCCAGGCCCGCATCCTTAAGGGCCCTGACTGCAGCCAGGCTGCTTTTCCCCGTGGAAACAAGATCCTCGATGACCACAGTCCTGGCTCCGGGCACTATCCTGCCCTCTATCATCGAACCAAGTCCGTGACCCTTTGGTGCAGAACGCACATATACAAATGGGAGCCCAAGCCTCTCAGCCACCATTATACCAATAGCAACAGCACCTGTGGCCACTCCGGCAATCATACCTGCATCCCCGTAATTATCCCTAACAATCCCGGCCATTTCACCGGCCACCCTTTCCCTTATATCTGGATAGGAAAGCATTAGCCTGTTGTCACAGTAAATAGGTGACAACAGTCCTGAGGCCCATGTAAAAGGGTTTTCAACATTCAGTTTAATTGCGTTAATTTGCATCAGAAAACCGGCAATATCAGCCGCCGGGTCATTTTGTCGTCCCGTTTGCATACTCCTTAATTTGTGGGGTGACAAATTTAACAATTTAACAGGCCGGTGTGTCAAAAAAAAAAGGATATCCAGTATGAATTTACCCATTAAGGTCTATTTTGAGAACAGAAAGATAGAGTTCACAACCCCGGGAAGTCCGGAAATAAAAGGTGAGAGTAGTATAAAG
>PWNY01000419.1 GCA_003557805.1 Bacteroidales bacterium
CAAGGATCTTGATAAACTTGCCATTGAGTTTAATGGTGTTGAGGACGATTTTCTCAAAAAGATGGATAAGTTCCTCTCGGGTGCGGGGAGATTCTTCCATGATGTTGAGGGCCTTGTTTTAAAAAGGAACTACAATTCTTTGCTGGACTACCTGCTTACCCTTGTAAAGGTTCCACCGGGCTATGCGCCGAGGCTCTGGAGGTCAGTTTGGTCCGAGATGGAGAGGCATTTTGAATCAAGAGAGGTAAGGGAGATATTCTCGCTGGTTGCATTCTTTCTTGGAGCCACCCCCTTTGACACCCCCGCGATCTATACGATACTTTCATATACTGAACTGGTACACGATGGTTATCACAATGTTGAGGGAGGTATGTACAAAATTGTTGAAGGGCTGAAATCTGAACTGGAAAAAAAGGGTGTAAGGATGCACTTCAATACCGAGATCACAGCATACAGGAGCGAAAACGGTCGCATTGCCTCTTTTATTGACCAGAACGGAAGGGAATGGGAAGCGGATCTGTTCGTGGTAAATGCTGATGCAGCCTGGTTCAGGCACAAGGTGTTTGGCAGGAAGAGGTTCTCCCTAAAAAGGCTAGACAACATGAAATGGACCCTGGCACCATTTACAATATATCTGGGGCTGGACAAAAAGCTGGAAAATGTGCCCCTGCATAATTATTTCCTTGGTAACAATTTCAGGGATTATTCGGGCAAAATATTCCGCAATGCAATTAAACTTGACAAACCCTATTATTATGTGAATGTTGTTTCTAAATCAGACCCTTCCAGCGCACCAGAAGGTTGTGAAAGCCTGTTTATACTCTGCCCTGTTCCAGATCTTCGCTATAAAAAAGACTGGAGCGACAGGAATGAAGTTGCAGGGGGAATCATTGATGACCTTTCGGGCCGCATCGGCACCGATGTGGGCAAACACATAATTTCCAAAACGATAATGACCCCGCTTGAATGGCAGAACAGTTTTGACCTCTATAGGGGAAGCGGGCTCGGACTCGGACACAACCTTGGGCAAATAGGTGGCTTCAGGCCGAAGAATTTCGATGAGCTGTTCAGCAATGTATATTATGTCGGTGCCTCCACCGTTCCCGGTACAGGGCTGCCGATGGCCGTTATCAGCTCAAAGCTTGTAACTGACAGAATAGTTTCGGATCATGGACCTGTACACAGCTAATGCAATTAAATGCGGTGAGGTTACCACCAGGAACTACAGCACCTCCTTTTCACTGGGGGTTAGAACTATTGACAGGAAGTACCGGCCTGCCATCTACTCGATATACGGCTTTGTCCGTTTTGCTGATGAGATTGTTGATACATTTCATCAGCAGGATAAGGAAAGGCTGCTTGAGGACTTCAGGCAAAGGACAAATGAGGCCCTGGACAAGGGGTTCAGCACCAACCCTATATTGCACGGCTTTCAGTGGGCAGTAAACAGGTATGGAATTGACAGGGAGTATGTAGATGCCTTTTTCTACAGTATGGAGATGGATCTGCATAAAACCGAATTTTCCCTGGATGAATACAGAAGGTATATTTATGGCTCTGCAGAGGTTGTTGGCCTGATGTGCCTTAAGGTATTCTATTCGGACCGTGAGGAGGAGTTTGAAAAACTTTTGCCTGCCGCCCGCAAGCTTGGTGAGGCCTTCCAGAAAGTAAATTTCCTCAGAGATATAAGGTCTGATCACAGCGATCGGGGCAGGGTATATTTCCCGGATGTTTCAATCGATACATTCTCGGCAGGGGAGAAGGATATGATCGAGAATGAGATTTGGGAGGATTTCAGGGATGCTTTTCCCGGCATAAAGGCTCTTGACAGGGAGGTAAGGCTTGGTGTTTATCTTGCATACAGGTATTACCTGGAGCTGCTCAGGAAGATCCAGAAAGAGGGGCCGGAAAATGTAAAGTCAATGCGGTTCAGGGTGTCCAACTCCCATAAGTTGCTTCTGCTGGTTAAATGCTATCTCAGGAATAAGTTTGGCTGGATATGATTGTCGATACCGGACGTACGGATGATCAATACATGATGGAGGCGATAAACGAGGCCGGTATAGCCTTTTCAGCAGGTGAGGTTCCCGTTGGTGCCGTGATTGTTTGCGGTGGGCATATCATAGCCAGGGCGCACAACCTTACCGAAACCCTGCGCGATGTTACGGCACATGCCGAGATGCAGGCCATTACGGCGGCTGCAAACCATCTTGGCGGCAAATACCTGGACCAATGTACGCTTTATGTGAGTCTTGAACCCTGTGTAATGTGTGCCGGGGCCCTTTACTGGGCACAGATTGGAAGGGTGGTATACGGGGCCACAGATGACAAAAGGGGTTACACACTTACAGGGGATCATCTGCTTCACCCTAAGACCAAGGTTGATAAGGGAATAAGGGCCGAAGAGTCCTCAGGGATCCTTAAGGAGTTCTTCAGGAACAAAAGGCGCAATAAGAACGGAATGCTTTAGCCGGGAGTTTAAAGGTCAATGATGCCCTCCTGAATAATATCCTCCAGTGACGGGATCCTCCTGTGTGACCACTTGGCTTTAACCACCCCGTCTTCCAGCAATACAAGCCCGGGGTTGGAGCGAATTATGGTTTTTAGCTCAATCTCATCAGAGAGATAGAAAGGGTATGGTGTCTGGTATGTGTGACGGAACTGCTCTGCAGCATCATAGGTTGAACCCGTAAGCACTATAAACGGTATGCCCGCCTGTTCCGCATCTCTTGCCAGTGGATTAAGCTTTTGCTCAAATGCACGGGTGTTTGTCCTGTAAACATCGTGTGTCACCACCATGAACAGGTAGCCCGGCTTGGTAATATAGAAGTCGGTCAGGTCATGACCGAACTCATCCTCTATATAAAAGGCATCTATCTCGGCCTCACGGTATTCCTGTATTATCTCCCTTCTCTGGTCCTTAAACTGCCATACCCCGGCCCATTCAGGGTCATCCCAGGGATAATCATTTGCAGGGTACTCCCTGGTCTACCCGGTCTCCTGGTTCTCGAATATAAGGTATGTCTCCGCCACTTCCTCTGTTGGTATTACCAGCTCGGACACATCATTGCCTACCTTCCAGGGCCTGAAATCGATCACGGGAAGATAAAGAAGGCAATATACCGAAAGAGCAATAATGCCTGCAGTTAAAACAAATGCAAGCATCTTGTCTGTAAAGCGGTTCCATGGTACACTGATCTGTTTGCGGTATATGAATACAACAATCGCAGCTGCAAGAATGAAGATGTTCTTGTAGAAAGTTTCCCAGTTACTAATTATTATTGCATCCCCGAAACAGCCACAATCAGGAACAGGGTCAGTTATCGCGATGTAAAGGGTAAGGGGGGTGAAAAAAGCCATGAAGAGCAGTGCACCCAGGGCAGAAAGGCGTATCCTGACACCAAGAAGCACACCTGCTCCTATTATAAACTCCAGAGTGCTCAGTATGATTGCCGCAGGCAGAGCTGAGAAAGAGAGCCATTCAACATCGAATGCAAGGAAGTAATCCGTGAATTTATAAGCAGACCCAAGCGGATCAATTGCCTTAACAAAACCCGAAAAGATGAAGATGCCTCCCAGAACTATCCTGGACAACCAGAGCCAAAACCTCATAAGCCTTATTCGCGTTCAACAATCTGTCCTGTAATTCTGTATCGGATTGTTGGTTCCTCAGGATTGTTGTACGTCACAGTAACTGTACGACTGATTCGCTGGGGCCTTTGTGCCAGCCTGAAATCAACCGATATGGTGTCTGCCTGGCCCGGCATGATCGGTTCCCTTGGCCAGCTGGTTACCCTTGTACCGCAGCACGCTCTTACATTGCTGATCACAAGGGGTTCATTGCCGGTATTTGAAAACCTTATGTCCAAATTTGTATTGGGCATCTCGTCAACGTAAACGGTACCGTAATTGTGACTGCTTGGTTCAAAAGTGAGTTTCGGTCCGTTTTTCTCTTCGTCACCGGCAACGGCAAAAAAGCCGACCAGTGTCATCAAAACTGCCAGTGAAAAGACTTTCCGCATCATAAAGCGATAATTTTTTAATTATGACTCCGTTAATTCATCGTAAATGTACGATATTTTTTTAAAACCAGTCAAAAGACAAATAAAATTAATTAAATATTGACTTTAACAGTTAATTTATAATCAAAAAAAATATTAAAAAGTTCTGTTTGTCATTTAAAAAAAAACAACAGGCTTTCCCGCAGTTTGTCCCAATTCTCCTTGTTTATGCAGTATTTTATCCTGGGCGGGCTTATGCTGCCCTGAATGATACCCGCGGATTTAAGCTCTTTTAAATGCTGTGATACCGTTGACTGTGCCAGCGGCAGCTCCTTTACAATATCACCACACACACAACCATCTTTTGACAGCAGAAGCTTAACGATCGTAATTCTTGCAGGATGGGCCAGGGCCTTGCAAAACCTGGATATCTCAATGCTGTCCTCCTGGTAATTATCCTTCCTTGTCATTTATTGAAAAATACTACAGTATCAGTGACACCTGTTAAGGCATTCTATCATCTGGCTAAGTGCCTCATGCTTGAGGAAGTAGTAGGTGTTCTTGCCGCTGCGGCGCGAATCAAGCACACCTTTTGTCTTTAATATGTTCAGGTGGTGGGACGCAGAAGCCTGCTCAATTTTCAGGGCTTCGTATATCTGAGTAACATTTAATTGCTCCTGCTTCTCTAATAATCCGATAATGGCTATACGCATAGGGTGGGCTATTGCCCTTAGTTTGCTTGCTGCTTCTTCAAGCTTTTTTGGATCAAGTTTTGGATTTGCCATAGTGATATAGTTTAAATTCGTTTAAACAATGTTTTTTACAAATGTAAGAAATATATAAATATATTTTCTATTTAAGTATAATGCCATAAAAAGATGCATTCAAAGACCAGTTTCATGCATCTTTAGTAAAACAGAAAATATTTCAGAAAAGTATGGCCAGGGTTCACACCTTGCGGGTGTACTTGCCCGGTATTTGTTTGCAAAGCTTTGATGAGAAGAACTCCCTGTTCATCAGCGCAATAAAGTCCACAGATATGCCTTTGGGACAGTCAAACTCACAGCCGTATGTGTTGGAGCAGTAACCAAAACCTTCGGTGTCCATCTGCTTTACCATTCTATCCACCCTCTCCTTTGCTTCGGCCTTCCCCTGGGGAATTAGCGCATACTGTGCGATCTTCGCCGCTGCAAACAACACTGCCGAAGAGTTCTTGCAGGCTGCAACACATGCACCGCAACCTATGCAGGCAGCTGCATCGAATGCCTTGTCGGAATTGTGCTTGCTGACCGGCAGGCTGTTGGCCTCCGCGGCACTTCCTGTATCAACGCTGATGAACCCCCCGGCGTGCATTACCCGCTCAAACGAACTCCTGTCAACAACCAGGTCCTTTATTACCGGAAAAGCCTTTGAACGCCAGGG
Source organism: Bacteroidales bacterium (assembly GCA_003557805.1). Taxonomy (GTDB): domain Bacteria; phylum Bacteroidota; class Bacteroidia; order Bacteroidales; family UBA7960; genus PUPG01. The sequence continues at coordinate 5,424 of PWNY01000419.1, forward strand.
CTCTATAACAATCGTCTCCCCATCACTGAACTCCCTCATATGCAGCTCACAGGTGGTGGTTCTGCGCATAGGTCCGTGAGGCCTTCCGTTTATGTAAAGACCGCAGCTGCCGCATATTCCCTCACGGCAATCCTGTTCAAAGGTAATTGGTTCCCCGCCTGATTCGATTATCTGCTTGTTAAGGTAATCGATCATTTCCAAAAAAGACATCTCCGGGGAAACATCACTTACCGGATAGGTCCGGAAACTCCCTTTTGCCTGTGCGTTCTTCTGACGCCAAATCTTTAGCTTGAAATCCATCTCATCAAAATGTTAAAGGATTATTTATAACTCCTTTCCTTAAGCTCCACATATTTAAATTCCAGTTCCTCCCTGTGAAGCTTTGGTCTTGCATCCTGCCCCTGGAACTCCCATGCCCCCACAAAAGCGAACTTGCTGTCATCCCTCTTTGCCTCACCCGTTTCGGTTTGGTGCTCTTCACGGAAATGTGCTCCGCACGACTCTTCCCTTTGCAGTGCATCCTCGCACATTAGCCGTCCAACCTCAAAGAAGTCGGCCACCTTCAGTGCCTTTTCAAGTTCCTGGTTAAGTTCCCTGTCACTGCCTGGTATGCATATATCTGACCAGAACTCCTTTTCCAGCTCCTTAAGCAGTTCCATCCCCTTTTTAAGCCCTTCAGCATCACGCCTCATTCCGCAATGATCCCACATTATTTTACCAAGGCGCTTGTGAAATGATGATGCAGTCTGTTTACCTTTTACCGACATTATCCGCTTGATCCTGTCAGATACGTTCTTTTCTGCCTTTTCAAACTCTTTGTCTTCTTCGGGGATCTTTCCTGTGCGAATATCGTCGGCCAGGTAATCGCTTATGGTGTTTGGCAGAATAAAATAACCGTCGCCGCAGCATTGCATCAGGGAGCTTGCTCCCAGGCGGTTGGCTCCGTGATCAGAGAAATTGCTCTCGCCTATGGCAAAAAGGCCAGGGATTGTTGTCATCAGGTTGTAGTCCACCCAGAGCCCCCCCATTGTATAGTGACCTGCGGGATAAATCCTCATAGGCTGCCGGTAGGGGTTTATACCGGTGATCTTTTCATACATCTCGAAAAGGTTGCCATATTTATCCCTTATTTTGTCTTCCCCCTGTTTTGCAATTGCATCCTTGAAGTCAAGGTATACTGAAAGCCCGGTGTCACCTACACCATACCCTGCGTCACAACGCTCCTTTGCTGCACGGGATGCAACATCTCTTGGCACCAGGTTGCCGAATGCAGGATACCTTCTTTCGAGATAGTAATCCCTTTCATCCTCGGGTATCTCAACGGGATGGCGCTTATCTCCCTTTTGTTTGGGAACCCACACCCGGCCATCATTCCTGAGTGATTCCGACATAAGCGTGAGCTTGCACTGGTAATCGTTTAGGACCGGTATGCTTGTGGGATGTATCTGAATAAAACTTGGATTGGCAAAAAAAGCTCCCTTCTTGAAGGCACTCCATGCTGCCGATGCATTACTGCCAAGGCCGAGGGTTGAAAGGTAGAATACAGTGCCGTAACCTCCTGTTGCCAGTACGACCGCATGAGCCGAGTGTCTTTCAATCTCACCCGTAAGCAGGTTGCGGGTGATTATACCCCTTGTCTTCCCGTCGATTATCACAATATCGAGCATGTCACGGCGGGGGTACATCTTTACCGTGCCTTTTGCTATCTGCCTGTTAAGGGAGGAATAGGTGCCAAGGAGGCACTGCTGGCCGGTCTGGCCTTTTGCATAGAATGTCCTGGAAACCTGAACGCCACCAAAGGATCTGGTATCAAGCGTACCACCGTAATCACGTGCAAATGGGACTCCAAGCGCTGTAAAGTGGTCAATAACATCATTGCTCACCTCCGCGGCCCTGTATACATTGGCCTCCCTTGCCCTGTAGTCGCCCCCCTTGATCATATCATGGAAAAGCCTGTAAACGGAATCGTTGTCATTCCGGTAATTTTTTGCAGCGTTTATACCTCCCTGCGCGGCAACCGAATGAGCCCTGCGCGGCGAATCCTGGAAGCAGAAAACCTTCACCTTGTAGCCCAGTTCACCCAGTGAGCTGGCAGCGGCTGAGCCAGCCAGGCCCGTGCCCACAACGATTATTTCTATCTTCTTTTTGTTTGCAGGACTGACCAGCCTCAGACCGGCTTTATAATTTTTCCACTTGTCGGCCAGTGGTCCGTCGGGGATTTTTGAATCAAGCTTTTGCATAGCCAATGGTTTTTCTTGTAGCGGTCAGGGTTAATATATGAACAGGAAGTAAAGTGGTATCAGGGAAAAGCCTATGCTGATTGCAAGGGCATAGATGGTTCCTATCACCTTTATGGCAGGGGTGTACCTGGTATGGTTTAGGCCCAGTGACTGGAAGGCCGACTGGAATGCGTGCTTTAAGTGGAACCCAAGGAACACAAAAGAGACAATATAAATCAGTGAATACCACGGGTTCTGGAACAATACCACTGCCATTGAGAAAAAGTCGTGTCTGGATTCGGCATGATCAGGCAGTGCTACCCAGCCAAGTCTTATAAAGAAGAAGTTCAGCAGGTGAATTACAAGAAATACTAATATAATGACACCTGTGTGTATCATATAACGGGAGAACTGAGATGTTTCAGTCTGCAGCCTTTTGTGGTAACGCACAGGGCGTGACCTGTAGTTGTGTACCTGGAGTATAACGCCCAGGGCAATATGTACCAGGAAGCCGGCAAAGAGTATGTACTCCATGGCCTTTACCGCCGGATTCTCTGTAAGGAATCTAACAGCATTGGCGAATGCCTTTCCACCGTCTCCTGCCAGCATCAGGAGGTTGGTTGCAAGGTGAAATACCAGAAAGAGCATAAGGAAAAGGCCCGCCACAGCCATAATATATTTCTGGCTTAGGGAGGGTAGGATTGGTGCATTGTTCTTCATGAGCTTGGCTTAATAATTATTGAAAGAACTTTCCAGGGGTAGTAAACAAATGTATGTAACCTGCTTATATTTTCCAAGTTACTAATTAATTTGTAATGTTTTTAAATAACCGGCGCTCTTTAAAAGACAAATTTTGCTCCGGTGGCTTGGAGCAGGTTGCCAAAAATTGTACTTTTGGCCATTGACACAGAAACAAAAACAAAAACAGTAAACCATGTTCGATAAACAGATCTATAAAAAGAGGAGAGAAAAACTACGCAGTAAGTTAAACGGGGGAGTTGCCCTTATCCTGGGAAACTCTGATGTCCCAATGAACTATGCAGACAACGCCTACCGGTTCAGGCAGGACAGTAACTTCCTTTACTTTTTCGGCCTTGACCAGCAGAACCTTGCAGGAGTCATCGATGTTGATAGCGGGGAGGACATACTTTTCGGTGATGATTTCACACTTGACGATATCATCTGGATGGGTCCACAGCCAACGGTGGCAGAGAGGGCACAGAGTGCAGGTGTAGAGCGGACCAAAGCTTTCGGTAAACTGCATGAGGTTGTCAGTGAGGCAGTTAGCAAGGGGCGAAAAGTTCACTTCCTGCCACCATACAGGGCAGAAAATAAGATTTTGCTTGAAAAACTGCTTGGCATCAGGCCTGATGAGCAGCAGGGAAAGGCATCGGTTGAGCTGATAAAGGCAGTTGTCGCACTGCGTAACATAAAGGATGAAGGCGAGGTAAGGGAGATTGAAAAGGCCGTTGATACAACTGCCCTGATGCATACCACAGCAATGAAGATGGCCAATCCGGGCGTTTACGAGTACGAGATTGCCGGTGTAGTGGAGGGCATTGCCCTTTCAGGAGGGGGAAGGCTGGCCTATCCTCTCATTTTGTCTATCCATGGAGAAACCCTCCATAACCACTCACACCATAATAAGCTAAGGGAAGAAAGGTTGGTAATAATGGATGGCGGTGCTGAAACCCCCATGCACTATGCGGCTGATATCACCAGGACATTTCCGGTGGGGGGCAGGTTTTCACAAAGGCAGAGGGAGATATATGAGATAGTACTTAAAGCAAAGAAAGAGGCAACCAGGGCAATAAAGCCTGAAACACCCTTCAGGGACATACATATGCTTGCTGCAGGCGTTATAGCAGATGGGCTTAAATCACTCGGTATTATGAAGGGTGATGCGGGGCAGGCAGTGGAACAGGGAGCTCACGCCCTTTTCATGCCTCACGGACTGGGGCATATGATGGGACTGGATGTTCACGATATGGAAGACCTTGGTGAAGATTACGTGGGATATGATGATGAGATAAAAAGGTCCACTATTTTTGGCACAAAGGCTCTGAGGCTTGGCAGGAGGCTGAAGCCGGGTTTTGTGCTTACAGTGGAGCCTGGAATATACTTCATCCCGGAACTGGTTGACAGGTGGGAGCAGGAAAATAAGTTCAAAGAATTTATCAATTATGAAAAGGTCAGGACATATCTTGACTTTGGAGGTGCAAGGCTTGAAGATGATATCCTGGTAACTGATGAAGGGTTCAGGGTTCTCGGCAATCCTATACCTGATAAGCCTGAGGATGTTGAGAAAATGATGGCAGCTGGCAAAAAGTAAGTAATTAAGAGAAAAGACAAAAGTTCATAAGAGATGATAATAAAAACCCCGGAGCCGATCAAAACTCCGGGGCTACCAATCAACTAACCAAAACAACAACATGAAGAAAAGTTTCTCTCTCTTTTTCCTTTAATATTAGAACTCAAAATTCTCCAAATTGTTTTTAAAGATAATAAAAAAATAAATAAAAATTGTTAATTAACACCAGTTTCTTTTATACAGTAACTGATTTTTTCCCAGCTCCTTTCTATATCATGGTCAAGGCCTACCGAGAAACGTATCAAGCCTTCGGAAAGCCCCATTTTCTTCTGGACATCCTCAGGTACTTCGCTTGAGGTACTTTTTCCCGAGTTGCTGAAAAGTGTTTTAAAATAACCAAGGCTGACAGCCAGGTATCCAACCCCCTCGTTCTGCATTCTCTCCATTAGTGCGGCTGCTTTTTCGGCAGTGCCAAGGTCAATTGCTATCATGCCTCCAAATCCGAAATCCTGGTTCATTAACTTTTTCATTAACTCGTGCTGGGGGTGGTCCGGCAGGCCGGGGTATATTGTTCGAAGTCCTGTTTCACTGAACTTCTCGGCAAGGTACATTGCATTGCGGCTGTGCTGCTGCATCCTTATATGCAAGGTGTGCAGGTTTTTTAGTATTCCTGTGGAGCGTAGCGGCTCCAGTATGGGTCCGAGCAGCATTGCCGAACCTGTATTCACATCGGCCAGGGCATCGACGAACTCACTGCTTGCACAGATTGCCCCTGCAACACAGTCATTCTTGCCGTTAACAAATTTGGTAAGGCTGTACACCACGATATCCGCGCCAAGTTTCGCCGGTGCTATCATCATGGGAGTGAAGGTATTGTCCACCACCAGTTTTACATTATGCCTCCTGGCGATACCTGAGAGCGCGGGCAGGTCGGATACCTGCAACAGGGGATTGGTTACAGATTCGGTATAGATGAGTTTTGTTTCGGGTCTAACTGCCTGTTCCACGGCCACGGTATCGGTTATATCCACGAAAGAGACCTCTATGTTGAACTTTTTCAGGTAATTGGCAAGAAATGCAAACGTACCCCCGTAGGTGGTTATGCTGGATACAATATGATCACCTGAGTTACACAGCTGCAGTATTGTCGTTGTTATTGCAGCCATACCCGAGGCGGTTACCCATGCACTTTCTGTTCCCTCCATAGCTGACATTGCCTCTGCCAGGTACTTGTTCGAGGGGTTCCAGTGCCTGGAATAAAGAAAGCATCCTTCCTTCTCCCCCTTGAAGGTATCTAACATGGTTTTGGCTTCCATAAAGGTGTACGTTGCCGAATCTGTTATTGATGGATTAACATCACCGAATTCCCCGAAC
>PWNY01000004.1 GCA_003557805.1 Bacteroidales bacterium
AGTAAACGCGAGCCAATTAACCATTATATTTTTCCTTATGCTGACGGGCCTGATGGTCAAGGCAGCGGTCTTTCCGCTGCACGGCTGGCTACCCATCTCGATGGTTGCCCCAGCCCCGGTCAGCGCACTTTTGCATGCCGTAGCCGTAGTAAAAGCAGGGGCCTTTGGGATTATCAGGTTGGTGTACGATGTTTTCGGCGTCGAAACGGCCGGACAAATGGGACTGCTAACCCCGTTGGCTGTTTTAGCAGCTTTTACCATTATCTACGGTTCTGTTCAGGCCTTGTTCCAGGATGACTTTAAAAAACGACTGGCCTTTTCCACGGTCAGCCAGCTTTCTTATATTGTCCTCGGGGTGGCCATTGTGGGAGTCCTCAGTGCTACGGGAGCCATTGTGCACCTGGTGCACCAGGGCATCATGAAGATCACCATGTTCTTTGCAGCCGGATCCGTTGCCGAAACCTACGGTTACAAAAAGATCAGCCAGCTGAACGGCATCGGCCGGCGCATGCCTCTCACCATGGGGGTTTTCACCATTGCCGTTTTCGGAATGATCGGCCTGCCCCCTACTGCCGGGTTCATCACCAAGTGGTATCTCGGCCTCGGAGCGGTAGAGGCAGGAAGTTATTGGGTGGTCCTGGTCCTCCTTGGAAGCAGCGCGTTGAACGCCGCTTATTTCCTGCCCGTCGTTTACCGGGCGTGGTTTTGCGAACCGGAACACAAGGCTGTTCCGCTGCGACGAACAGGCCGCCTGGAGACCCAGGCTTTATTGTTAATCCCGGTGGTGATCACCGGCATACTCTCCCTTGCTGCCGGAGTGTTTGCCGCAGTGGCTGGAAGTCCGCTTTCCATCGCCCGTGAAATCGCCGAAAGATTTTACCTGCTATGATCTGGTCTCTCACAATAATTCTGCCCCTGTTAGCGGCGATATTCGCCGCATTCGTGCCTTTTGGAAGGCGCGTTTCCGGACTCGTTTTTGTCGGCGCCACCATACCTGCCCTTTGGGTCGGCCTGGTAGAGGTATCCGGGGTTACAGCACACTGGTTTTTACTGGAAGCGCACTTTTCTCTCGACACCCCGCGGCGCATCCTCCTCCTGCTGACCGGCATCCTATGGGCCACCGCCGGCCTCTTTGCCGGGTCATACCTGAAGAACGATGCACGGCGAAATGAGTTCTCATTCTATTTTGGCGCCGCTATGGCGGGAAATTTCGGATTGTTGATCTCCACAGAGGTAGCCTCTTTCTACACCTTTTTCGCTCTAATGACCTTTGCCTCTTATGGCCTGGTCATCCACAGCCGCACACCGTCAGCCCGAATGGCAGCCAGGATCTACCTGGTGATGGCCATCATTGGAGAGCTATTCCTGATCACCGCATTCTATCTCGCCGTGCAAAGTGCCGGCAGCATGCTCCTTGCTGACATTCCACCTGCTTTGGCTGAAGCCCCCAATGGCCGCTTCATCTTCTTGCTCGGCCTCATAGGCTTTGGAGTAAAAGTTGGAGCAATCCCCTTGTATTTCTGGCTGCCGCTGGCGCATCCTGCCGCTCCCGCACCTGCCAGTGCGGTGCTTAGTGGCGCCATGATCAAAGCCGGCCTGGTTGGCTGGATGCACCTGGCTCCAGTGGGCCTGGTGGAATGGTCTTCCCTGAGCTTACTAATGGTGTCACTGGGCTTCGCAGCGGCTTTGGGAGCGGCGATCTACGGCCTGACCCAGGTTGACCCGAAAACCAACCTCGCCTATTCAAGCATCAGCCAAATGGGGGTTATGACCGTACTCCTGGGCATTGGCTTGTATGGTGGCATCCCGGCCGGGCTGCTCCTGCCCGCAATTGCCCTGTATGCGTTTAATCACGGGACAGCTAAGGCCCTTCTTTTTATGGGCACGGCACTGCCCGCCAAGGTCGGGGGTGCCTGGCGAATACTCATGTGGGGTGGTTTAGGGATAGGAGTGCTGGCAATAGCCGGTGGGCCGCTTACCGGTGGACTCTGGACCAAATACCTGGTCAAAACCTTCCTTTATGAAACAAGCTTGCCAGGTGCCCAAACTTTTTTGCTTTTGCTGACTATTTCTGCCATCACCACCACATTATTGCTTAGTCGCTTCTTATACCTGTTGCACCGTATAGAGGCACCATCCAAAAATATGGCACCGGCATTTTTCCTGCCATGGATACTTCTCCTGCTCGCCGGAGGCTGGTGGACAATGGCCCCTGCCCTTTTGCCTACGGAATTAATGAACTACATTACAAAAGATAAAGGCATATTGGCCTTTTTCTGGAACCTGTTCACGAATTGGGACGCGCTATGGCCAATCGCAACAGGGGCGCTTGTTATGGCATTAACCCTCAAGTTCGCCTTCCTCAACCGGTGGCCAACGGAAAAGCCGCTCTTGCCACCGGGCGATTTTATTCACATAATTCTTATGGCTGGAAATCTGTTTGCAAAGCTTCTCCGGAAAGGAATTTCTCTGCTGGAGTCCAGCATGCAATTCGTAAAGAGCCCCGAGCAAGTTTTTTATAGAATTACCGATGACAAACGAACATCGCAAATCAGTGACAACGCAGAAACTTTACTCCGGCGCTGGGAGTTTGCCGGAATCAGCTTTTTTATCTTTTTCCTAACTTTATTCCTCTTACTACGATAACGACCACAACAATGAAAACGGGCATTAATAATATAAAAACCAGCATTCTTATCCAAAGCTTTGTTCTGCGGTTTGCCATATTTGCGGCAGGTTGGCTGGTATTGATAGGAGGACCAAATGTCAGCGATATTTGGTTCGTGGTTTTGTGCATAGCGGCTACCACAGTTATCAGCATTTATACCATACCCCCCGGACAATGGGTTG
>PWNY01000065.1 GCA_003557805.1 Bacteroidales bacterium
AAGGGGTGTATAATGTATATACAGCGGAGAACCTGAGATACTCTCAGATCATCCCGCTGGATATGTACAATGAGAAGAACTCACGTACAAACCTGCCGGCACAGATAGACATATTGGCTGCAGAAGGGGAGGAGTACGAATTCCTTTTCATGGCAAAGGGAGGTGGTTCTGCAAATAAGACAGCGCTTTACCAGCAGACAAAGGCCCTGCTTAACCCCGGTAAACTTGAGGAGTTTCTGACAGAAAAGCTCAGGACACTTGGAACAGCTGCCTGCCCTCCCTACCACGTTGCCTTTGTCATTGGGGGCACATCAGCCGAGTCGACCCTGAAAACAGTTAAGCTGGCTACTGCAAAATACCTGGACGGTCTTCCCTCAGAAGGCAATGAAGAAGGAAGTGCATTCCGGGACAGGGAGATGGAGCAGAAGGTGCTTGAGGCCGCATACAACCTGGGTATAGGTGCCCAGTTCGGCGGGAAGTACTTTGCACTGGACATAAGGGTTATACGCCTGCCAAGACACGGTGCATCATGTCCTGTGGGTATGGGTGTGTCATGTGCTGCTGACAGGAATATCAGGGCCAAAATTAACCGTGACGGGATCTGGATTGAAAAACTGGAGAAAGATCCGGGTCGTTTCATACCCGATGAATACAGGGAAAAGGATGATACTGCGGGGGCAGTTAAAATTGACCTGAACAGGCCAATGAAGGAGATACTTGCAGAGCTGGGCAATCACCCGGTTGGCACCCGCCTGTCTCTTGATGGAACAATAATAGTGGGCAGGGATATAGCCCATGCAAAGCTTAAGGAAAGGATAGATTCAGGGGAGGGGTTGCCTGATTACATAAAAAACCACCCGATATATTATGCCGGCCCGGCAAAGACCCCTGAAGGGATGCCCTCTGGATCATTCGGGCCAACAACTGCAGGGAGAATGGACTCCTATGTTGATCTTTTCCAGGAAAACGGGGGCAGTATGATAATGATAGCCAAGGGAAACAGAAGCCAGGCAGTAACAGATGCGTGTAAAAAACATGGAGGTTTCTACCTGGGAAGTATCGGCGGGCCTGCAGCCATTCTTGCTCAGGAGAATATTCGTAAGGTTGAGCTACTTGAATATCCCGAACTTGGCATGGAGGCCATTTACAGGATCAGGGTAGAGAACTTTCCGGCATTTATACTTGTTGATAATAAAGGAAATGATTTTTACAGCAAGTAATAAATAACAGGAATTAAAACAAAGCTTTAATGTACAGAACTGAATATGATACCCTGGGGCCGGTAAAGGTTCAGGCTGACAGGTATTGGGGTCCCCAGACCCAGAGGGCATGTGACAACTTCAGGGTTGGCAGCGAAATGATGCCCCCTGAGATAATTCATGCATATGCTGTCTTGAAGAAGGCAGCAGCCTGTGAGAACCATGCACAGGGGAAACTTAAAGGCGATATCTTCGGGCCCATTGTGCAGGCCTGCGAGGAGGTCACATCGGGGAGGCTTGATGACCATTTTCCCCTGAAGGTATGGCAGTCTGGCAGCGGAACCCAGACCAATATGAACCTGAACGAGGTTATCGCGAACAGGGCACATGTGATTATGGGGGGAAAGCTTACCGATAAATCCAAAAAGGTTCACCCCAATGACCACGTCAATATGTCCCAGTCGACAAATTATACATTCCCGGCTGCGATGCATATTGCAACCTACAGCCTTATCAGCGGGAAGACTATCCCTGCCCTGGAGAAACTTCGCGACAGCCTCGACAGTAAGGCCCGGGAGTTCAGCGAAATAGTAAAGACGGGCCGCACCCATATGATGGATGCAACACCGCTGACCGTTGGTCAGGAGTTTTCCGCATTTGTTACCCTGACAGGAAAAGCAGCAGACAGGCTGAGGGAAAGCCTTGATGGGTTGGCAGAGTTGGCCATGGGAGGTACTGCAGTCGGTACGGGCCTTAATGCACCGGAGGGTTTCGATAAAGCTGTTGCCGAAAGGATAGCCGGGATTACGGGGCTGCCATTCAGGGCTGCACCAAATAAATTTGAGGCAATTTCTGCACATGATGCTGTTGTAAACACAAGCGGTGAATTAAAATCTGCATCTGTAACGCTTATGAAGCTGGCAAATGATATCCGCCTGCTTGCTTCAGGCCCGAGAAGCGGTATCGGAGAGCTCATCCTGCCATCCAATGAACCGGGTAGTTCAATAATGCCCGGAAAGGTCAACCCGACACAGGCAGAGATGATAAGTATGGTAGCCGCCCAGGTTACCGGAAATGATACTGCTGTTACCCTGGGAGGTATGGGAGGCAGCCTTCAGCTTAATGTTTATAAACCCCTGCTTGCCCTTAATATTTTGCAATCAGCGAAACTGATTGCAGATGCATCTTACAGTTTTGCCGAAAAATGTGTTGATGGTATAAGGGTAAACACCGGACAGGTAAAGAGGCATCTTGAAAACTCCCTGATGCTGGTAACGGCACTTAACCCGCATATTGGATATGATAAGGCAGCGAAAATAGCTAAGCACGCCTGGCAGAATAAACTGACACTCAGGGAGGCTGCCATGGAACTTGGTATAATAAAGGGGAAGGATTTTGACAACTGGGTGGATCCCGAAAAGATGGTATAAAAAAAGGGGCAGTCTGAACAGCCCCTTTTTGTCAACCAATGCTTAAGGTTGTACCTGAAATATCTTCTTAATTAGTAATGCCAAAGGTCGAGTTCAAAGTTCCTGATCTCTTCCTTGATCCTTTGAGCTTCCAGTAATCTTTCGCGAGGATCTTCTATATATTCTCTTATTGCCCTGTTATCGGGCCTTTCTTCGCGGTATACAGTAGCATCAAAGAAACGCCTTATGAACAGGTCGTCAAAAGATTCAACCTGTTTGTCATTTCGCCTGTTCATAACCGGTGCATTTGCAAGAGCCGGGCGTGCCTCTTCGAATGGTACCCAGAACAGGGGATCAACAATATCCGTATATTCTCCTGTTGCCTCGTCCCTGACAAGCCTTGCAGGAGAAATGCCGATTATGCGTACGTCCAAAACCCCCCTTCTCTTGTCAACGAACCACTCTTCCATAATACGGAATACCAGCACTTCAGTGGGCCTGAAAGGGATTACCTCCTCAACCTCCTGGCCCTCAATAACTATTACCTCCGTACGTGAAAGAACTTCGTCAAACAGTTCATCCGGGTCCATTGGATCCCTCATGAAGCTGTCATCATCGACATCGTATGCCCTTAACTCGCCTGAGCGGATTGCATCCTCGAGCACCTGCATCAGGCTGCGGTAGTCACCCGTTGGTCTTTCAGGGAAATAGAGTGGTTGATTAATGGTTTTCCTGACATCTATTGACTGCCATAACCTTTTTGACCACAGTATGTCCGCTTCCCTTACGTTGGCGAGCTTTGCAGGTTCCCTTTCCCTTACCGACATGGGTTCGTAAAAACGATTTGCCGGTCTCTCCCTTTCTTCCTGTGCATCAACATGCAGTTAGGCTATAAGGCAGAAAACAGCAAAAAGAAATATTGATCTAAGCATTGGTGATCCTCCTATTTGTTATGGAATTAGTTTATATTAAACGATAAATCTCCAAGCAGCCTGGTCTCCCCGCCGGGGCCGACCGCCCTTATGGTGCGGAAGTATACCAGCTGGTTGGGCCTTGCATCATTCAAAAAGCGCTCCATATCCGGAGTAAATTCGCTTCCGCTTGTCTGTCGCGCCATCCTCTGCTCACCTGCCACAAATGTTATCATTTCAAATGAGATGACCTCCCAGTCCACACCCGCAAACAGAAAATCCTCTCCCATTGATGCTTCTATACGGCCTCCTCTTAAAAGGATCTGCCTGTCTACCCTGCCTCCGTCGTAACCGGCAATCCTTGCCTCCGGCCTGGGAAGCGGCAGGACCCTGAACTCCATTTCGTCAAGGCGTTCCATTTGTCCTTCGATGATCGCATTGACCGCAATGGTGACATTTTGCCTCGGCACCTCAGTTTCTACAATATAACCGCCGTCGGGACGCCTTGTAATATTCGCGCTTCCTGATGAGATCTCCGGTCTCAGGTTTTCAGATGGAATACCAGGGGCCGATATTGAGACTGGGTTGGCAATATTCGTGTAAAACACGTTCATATTTGTTGCCGAAACCGTCGCACTTGGCCTCTGTATTGTGTATTGTGTTCTGAACGGATGGGCTTGTCTTACGCCTGCCGGGGATACTACGGTGATCTCACCACTTATTGTGTGTGTACCCGGAGTAGTGGCTGGAATCCTTATCTGTCCGGTACCATCGGTAACCGGAATTCGCCCTATACCCTGGACAGTTATTTCCGGTTCCTGCCGGGTATCAATTGCAGCGACAAACACATCTGCCTCATAAACTCCGCCTGTCATCACAATTTCACTCTTCGGAACCACCCTGGCGGTGACCTCGTCAAAACGGAACTGTCCGGCTGTGATAAGATCAAACAGCATGTTAATGGCATCGAACTGGGCATTCCGTATTTCAGTTATCAGGCGGTTCAGGTTTGTTGCGACTGCCACTGAGATAACCCGGTCAAAAGTAAGCTGCTGCCAGTTAACCCTCCTGTCCTGGACATAGAATGGACCTTCCACGTCAAGGGCAACCTTTATGGACTGGTCATGTCCCGATAAAATGCTATCAATTTCGTACTTGAGGTTGCTAATCTTTTCCCTCAGTTCGTATGCCCTTGTTCCGGGGCCGCCAGCCCTTTCATCTGCCTCCAGGCTGTTCTCAACCAGCCAGTACCGGGATGATATGCTGTAATTGTCCTTCCTTCGTGAGTCGATAAGGTCGAGTGTGTCCGCTTCTTCAAATGAAATACCGTTAATAAGGGCAAGCATCTGGGTGCGGTGGTGACGGATATAGTTTACCAGCGAGTCAGCAAGTTCCCCTATATAGATTGCTTCTCCATGAAAAGGATAAACATGATCTTCAGAGAAATTTAGCCGCTGTTCCTCAAAATCGTAGTACACCATATCAACCTTGGCCTCAAAGTTCCTGTTGGTCTCCTCAATGCTCCTGTTAATAAGGGGGAAGGAGTCGAGCACTTCCACCGATACGTTCAACGCCATCAGGGCAAGGAAGATCAGGTACATCAGACCGATCAGCCTTTGTCTCGGGGTTTGTTTCGCACCTGCCATAATATATATTTAGTGTCTTATTTTTCGTATTTGCTAAAAAATAGCTTACCTGTTAATATTGAAGTTCATTGCCGAGAGCATATTTCCGTAGACACTGTTCAGTGCCTTGATGTTCTCGGTAAGTTGCTCCATCTGTGCCTTATACTGTTTGGCACTATCAGCCGAGCTGTCAAGCTCCTGTATTACACCACCAATGCTCTCCTGGTATTTATTTACAGATTCGTTCTGTTTGTTAGCCGCCTGCATCTGGAGCTCATATGCGGTGTTCAGTGCTGAAAGGTTCTTGGTCAGACTTTCAGATGCCTGTGCACCGTCCTGTGCCTTGCGGGCTGATTCCCTGTAAGACTCATTCATCTCATTAAGGGAGCTGACAACATTTTTTAAATTGGAGTTGTACTCTTCCGAAAGGCTGAGGTCGTGCTTGAGGTATTCAGCCTTGTTCTTGTAAGACTGGCTGAGTTCAAGCACCGACTTGGAGGCTGTCTCCATGTTCTGGATATATTGGTTGGTCGCTATGGCGGCATTCGAAAGATCAGCCAGCCTCGCAGCATTATCGCTAAGATTACGCAGACCACGGCCGAGATTATTGATAAGCTCCGGTCCTATATCCGCCTCCTCCATAAGTTTGTCCAGGTTTGAAGAGAGGGTTATATTCTGGGTGCCGGCAGCCTGAACTCTCCTTTCCGGCCTTTCTGAGGCTTCGATTCCTGCCAGTTCTGGATACACACGGCTCCAATCGTAATCTTCAGGATATGATTCAAAAGCCGAGAAAAAGAATACTACAGCTTCAACACCCATCCCGATCACAAGTGCGTAATCAGCAAATGGCCAGTGCATTATCTTGAACAGTGCACCGATAATAACCAGGGAGGCTCCCCATCCGTATAGCCTGGACATGAAAGTCCTCCATACTCTTGATTTTGCAAATTTCATTTGTGGCTGTTTTTTGTTTTATAGAATTAATATACATTGGATGCTCCCGGCCCGTCGTCCCTGTCGCGCCCCGGGTATGTCTGAACGCTTCTGAAACCTATGTATGAGGTGGCCGTATCCTGGTATTCATATGACCTGGTACTAACCTGAAGCATATAACCAATATCTTTCCAGGATCCCCCTCTTACAACTTTACGGCTCAGGGAAGGGGGATCAACATCCGGATTGAACTCGTACTGGTAATCCGGACTCAGGTCATGCCCGAAATAGTAAAATGACTCATCATATGCATTCCTGGTCCATTCTGCTACATTCCCCGCCATATCATACAAACCATAATCATTCGGGGGGTAGTGACCCACGATTACCGTATAAAGCCCGCCGTCGTCCGTGTAATTACCCCTTAAGGGCTTAAAGTTGGCCAGAAAGCAGCCTTCAGCGTTCCGAAGGTAGGGTCCTCCCCAGGGGTATGGACTAAGGTCCCTGCCTCCCCTTGCGGCATATTCCCACTGAGCTTCAGACGGGAGTTCGAAATCCATCGCAAATGGCCTGTTTCTGGATGCGAGATAGCTGTTTAGGTATTGGGTCCTCCAGACATTAAAGGCCCTGGCCTGCACCCAGTTAACACCGACCACCGGATAGTGGTCAAATGAGGGGTGCCAGAAATACTGCTTGGCCATAGGTTCATTGTATGAATAGGTAAAGTCACTGATCCACACCAGGGTGTCCGGGTATATATGGGTTTCGTGCTGCCTGACCAGGTCAGCCCTGTTCATGTTCCTGCGTTCGACGGGGTTATAATCCGCGGCACTTCGAAGGTCTATGGTATAATACCTGTATATGAGCCTTCTGGTATCTATCTCCCTGCGGCGGAAGAAGCGTTCATCTTCCGGCAAAAAGAGTTCTGCGAGGATATCTCTTTCTTCTTCACCGTCCCACCGTATTCTGGGGCGCCAGTTTAGCACCGGTGGGTCAAGGGGCATACCGAACTCATCTTCGAAGAAAGCAAATTCATCATCAAAGTCGGCCAGCAGGCTTCGTGCCAGAGAATCCCTCACCCAGTAGACAAACTGCCTGTACTGGTTGTTGGTTATCTCTGTTTCATCCATGTAAAAAGCCGGCAATGAGACGGTCCAAGAGCGGGCGTTCTGTGAGTAGGCGATATCCTGGTCTGATGGACCCATTGTAAAACTACCCATTGGGATAAAAACCATTCCCGGCGGATCGGGGTATACTGCATCCGGCCTGTTCTGTACTCCGACCACATAACCCCGGTCTCCCCGGCCAATTCCACAGCCAGCCAGTAAAACCGCAGCAAGAACAAATAATACAACTCGTTTCATATGTCTGAATTTACTTCTGCCTCAATAAGTCAGGCAAAGTTACAAAAATCTGATATTTCTTTGAACCTCCTGTATTCTGTCGAGCCCCAGGTCAAAACAATACTGCAGCATTATTTCATGCGTGCCATAGCTTCGGCCCATTGCTCCGAGCGGGGAGGTTGTAATATCGTATGAATATCCTACGCTGATCTGGTCAAGCTTTACCCCCAGCAAAACTGCCACAGCATCCTGAGGTCTATATGTAACGCCTCCCCAAAAACGGTTATTGTATGTTACCAGTGTGTTAAGGTCAAACTGTACCGAATTCAGGTCGGTTTTAACCAGTATTGAGGGGCTCAATACGTAGCTGGCGTTACCCGGAAGGGAAAGGTTGTAACCTCCGCTTGCATAGATATGCCTCTGCAGGCTGAAGTTGCTATCTCCCAGTCCGCCACCGGCCTGCCGTAGCTGGGCAAAGGATACTCCCGCCCATGCTTCATCGTCAAGCAGGTAGAATGCCCCAAGTGAAAAATCCATGAATATTGCGTTTTCATCCCCCCCTCTCAGAACCGGGTCACCGGGATCCAGCGGCCTGAGGGAAGCAAAATCTATGCTTTTGTCAAGAAAGCCCGCCTGAACACCAATCCCAAGTCTGCCCATGCTCATATCCATGTGATAGGAGTAGGAAATTCCAACGCTGACATTGGTTTCCGGGCCAAGCTGATCCTGCATGAAGCTAAGGGCAAGCCCGCCCCTGATCAGGCCTACAGGAGCGTCAACGTTGAGACTGTAAGTTTCAGGGTTAAGGCGGTTGCCTTCTGCATCCCTGAAGCCAACCCACTGCTGTCTTGCAATGCCGGTTGCACAGATGGAGTTTCGCAGGCCTGCCAGTCCGGGATTTATACCCATGTTGTTGAATGAGTTATGGGTAAACTGAGCCTGCTGCTGCGGGAATACCTTTCCGCAGCATAACGAAATAATTGCCAGTAATAAAAAAAATCCTCTTAACATATGAACCGGCTTTCGTATCAGACCTGCATGATAAACGTACAAATCAATAAATTATTGAAACCCTGCAAAACAGGCCAGTCAAAAATACAATATTTTCTTTCAATGCGTTTTATACGAATTTTTGATATACCTGCCACCACTTCTCCGGAATTTCGTTACGGCAGGCTTCCTCATAATCCCTGTATGAACAGGGCACAAGAAACTGCCTGTTGTATTTCCTCTTCATTTTAGCAGGGCATGGAACCTCCATCCACCACCTGTCACTCTTTTTGCTTTTATAAAAATTTATCTTGTTCTGAAAGTCCCTTATTGACACCACATATTTTACAAAGTCACCTGATTCCTTGATGCCTGTATCCGGAAAATCATTCTTGCGGTGATAAAACCCGTCAATAAAATACCATATCATCTGCGCAGTAAGGTGGGCAGTCTGTTCTCCTTTGTCGAATGCGGGGTTGAGCTCGTAGAACCCGATTGAGCTTAGTTTGTCACTTAAGCCGGCGTACCTCACGATGCGGCAGGCCTCTTCTCCATATAGGCCGTTTGGTGAGGCATGGGCGTTGCCGGGTGCATCCGACTGCCTTATGCTGGACAGGTCAAAACTGAGCATATCTGCGTTCCTTACAACAGGCTCAACCTCTTCCATATTGTTTCTTACCACCCCGAGGCGGTAGGTGTCAAAATAGAGCTTTTCCATCAACTCGATGGCGTCCTGGTCAACAAAATATGTCTGATAACCAATATTGGTATAATTGAAAAGGTAGTTTGGTTTACGGGTGAGAATAGAGCTTAGGTAGTTTCTGCTGTTCAGCTCCTCCTCTTTTTTTATGCCAATATCGAAGCAGGAATCAACCGAAACCATACTGATTATCTGTCCAAGCGACTCATAGGCAAGGTAGTTTGCATAGCTTATGTCCTGGCCGCCTCCGATTATAAGCGGCAGGGTATTTTGTTCCAGCAACCTGGCAACTACAGTTTTTACCGCAAAGTAGGTATCACTGACACTGTCTCCTGCCAGGATATTACCAAGATCAACAATCTTTGGGCTGAGCGGGCCCTGGTAAAGGCGGTAAAGGTATTTCCTGACATAGTCAGGGGCAATGGAACATCCCTCATTGCCCGGGGAGTTACGGTCGTCCATTACTCCGATTATGGCAATGTCTGCGCTGCCTGTGTCGGGGAACTCCCCGTCAGCTGCATACATACTGACAGACCTGCCCAGAACTAAGGGGTGGGCAGTTGCCTTACCGGTGAACATCCCGGTATCAAGGGGTTCGAAAAGGTCAGCAATATTCATCTTGCCGTAAAAATCCGTTTATTTGCCTTTTTTGGCCGATGGTTTTTTCCTTGTTTTACGGATTTTTTTGCCTGAGGTTCCAGCTTCTATGATTTTTTTGACTTCTTCAAGGGTAAAATCTTCCGGCTGCTTGTCCTTTGGGAGCTTGTAGTTCTTCTTGCCGGCTGAGACATAAGGCCCGTACTGCCCTTTCATTATCCTTATACCGGGTTCTTCATCAAACTCCTTGATTATCCGTTTGCGCATCTCCTCCCTCTTTTCCTCGATTATCCCGATCGCACTGGCAGTTGAAATTGTTAAGGGGTCTTCATCACCCGGAATGGAATAGAATTGACCATCATGGCGTATATAAGGTCCGTAGCGACCAACAGCTACAACAATTTCCTTGCCCTCGAATTCACCCGCCTGTCGGGGCAGTTTGAAAAGCTCAAGGGCCTCCTCAAGGCTTATGCTGTCAAGGCTCTGATCTTTGCGAAGGCTTGCGAAGCTGGGCTTTTCCTCTTCGTTGGCATCACCGATCTGTATCATTGAACCGAAACGGCCTATCCTTGCATAGACATTCCTTCCGCTTTTGGGATCCTTGCCAAGCAGCCTCTGTCCCTTCTGTTTTTCTGATGTTTTCAGGGTGCTCTCAACCTGTTTATGGAAAGGCCAGTAAAAATCTTCAATCACGCTCTCCCACTGCTTCCTGCCTCCGGCAACCTCATCAAATTCCCTCTCAACCCTGGCGGTGAAGTTATAATCCATTATGTCAGTAAAATACTGCATCAGGAAATTATTTACCACTATGCCTATATCAGTAGGGAACAATTTGTTCTTTTCAGCGCCTGTAACCTCTGTCTTTTCTTTGTCAGAGACCTTGCCGTTTTTTAAGCAAAGTTCATTGTAATTTCTTTTATTCCCTTCCCTGCTTTCCTTGACCACATATGTACGCTTCTGAATAGTACTGATCGTGGGAGCATATGTTGAGGGGCGACCAATGCCCAGCTCTTCAAGCTTCTTCACCAGGCTCGCCTCGGTATACCTTGGAGGATGCTTTGTGAACTTCTCAGTAGCATTTATCTCATTCATGCTCAGCTCTTCCCCCACTTTTACGGGAGGCAGAATGCCTGTTGTGCCTTCTTCCTCCTCATCGTCGGTAGATTCCAGGTAGACCTTTAAAAAACCGTCAAACTTCAGGACCTCTCCGTTTGCAATAAACTTTTTCCCGGAATTTGACACGTCTATGGTAATGGTCGTTTTCTCCAGCTGGGCATCGCTCATCTGGGATGCTAGCGTTCTCTTCCATATAAGCTCGTACAGCCTCTGCTCGGAGGCATTGGAACTGACTCTTGTTGCGTTCATAAAAGTAGGCCTGATCGCCTCATGTGCCTCCTGGGCCCCCTTGCTCCTGGTGGTATACCTGCGCAGTTTAACGTAGCCGGAACCATAGTTTTTCTCAATCTCCTCCTTTGCCATTGACATAGCCGAACCAGAAAGGTTGTATGAGTCAGTACGCATATATGTTATCTTTCCCGACTCATAAAGTTTTTGTGCCAGCAGCATTGTGCGCGATACCGAAAATCCCAGCTTCCTGGCTGCTTCCTGCTGAAGTGTTGAGGTTGTGAACGGCGGGGCAGGTGATTTTTTGGCAGGCCTGGTTTCGACATTTTCGATTGTGAACGCTGCATCCCTGCATTTCTCAAGGAATGCAATGGCTTCTTCCTTTTTGCTGAAACGTTCCGGAAGTTCAGCCCTGATACTGGACCTTTTGCCATCATGCACCACATCAAATATACCAATGACGCGGTATGCACCAGAGGGCTTGAAGTCCTGTATCTCCCTCTCCCTTTCGACAATGAGCCGGACTGCCACTGATTGAACCCGGCCGGCAGAGAGGGCAGGTTTTACTTTTTTCCATAGCAGCGGTGAAAGCTCAAAGCCTACCAGCCGGTCAAGGATGCGCCTTGCCTGCTGGGCCATTACCAGGTTGAAGTTTATATCGCGGGGGTTTTTGATCGCTTCAGTGATGGCTTTCTTTGTAATCTCATGAAAGACAATACGCTTACAGGAAGCTTCCTTCAGCCCAAGGCTTTCGGCCAGGTGCCAGGATATTGCCTCCCCTTCACGGTCCTCATCAGTTGCCAGCCAGACAGTGTCAGCCTGTTTTGCAATCTTTTTCAAATCGCTTACAACCGATTTCTTGTCCCTGGGTATTTCATATTCAGGTTTGAAACCCTTGTCGATATTTACCCCCAGGGTGTTTGTGGGGAGGTCACTTACATGACCAAAGCTAGACTTAACAGTGTAGTCCTTCCCCAGGAAACCCTCAATTGTCTTTGCTTTTGCCGGTGACTCGACTATTACAAGGTTCTTTGCCATAAGCATTGTTTTTGGAAGGGCAAAAGTAACAAAATAATAACTAACCGTTCCCAAAGCTGTTATTTTGATCTTTATTGGTTAACTGAGAGTATAGAGTGGCCGGGTACCATCCGGCTTTTTTGATTAATTTTGCATTCTGAAACGCGTTAACAACTGACAGTCAAATTGTGAATAAAAAATTATATATAGAGACATATGGATGTCAGATGAACTTTTCTGACAGTGAGATAGTCGCCTCGGTAATGACCTCACAGGGCTTTGATGTTACAGATAAACCCGAAGAGGCTGACTGGATTTTCATTAATACCTGCTCAATAAGGGAGCATGCCGAGAACAGGGTTATCAACCGGTTAAGGGAGCTGCAGCACCTTCGTAAAAAAAAGCGGGGGCTCAGGCTGGGAGTGCTGGGCTGTATGGCCGAGCGAATGAAGGCTTCGTTGCTTGAGGATGATAAACTGGGAATGAGGATCGATATGGTAGCCGGCCCGGATGCTTACCGCCAGCTGCCTGCCCTTATGACTGATGTTGAAAGCGGCCAGCAGGCAATTAATGTGATGCTTTCCGCTGATGAGACCTATGCTGACATAAGCCCGGTTCGATATGCAGCAGGCGGGGTATCGGCATTTGTTTCCATAATGAGGGGGTGTGAGAACTTTTGTGCCTATTGCGTTGTCCCGTTTACCAGGGGGAAGGAGAGAAGCAGGGATCCCGTGTCGGTGGCCGGGGAGATAAGGCAGCTTGCCGAAGCAGGCTACAGGGAGATTACTCTGCTGGGTCAGAACGTTAATTCCTACAGGTGGAAAGACAATGTTTCCGGAAAGCTTACCGGGTTCAGCGACCTGATCTCGATAGCAGCCGGGACAGATCCCCGGGTAAGGGTAAGGTTCGCAACCTCCCACCCAAAGGATATTTCGGAGGAACTACTGCAAAGAATGGCAGAGCATCCCAACATCTGCAGGGCGATCCACCTTCCGGTGCAGTCAGGCAGCACCTCCATACTAAAGAAGATGAACCGGAAATACACAAGAAAGACATATCTGGAAAAGATTGGGGCTATAAAAAGGATACTCCCTGAATGTGCCGTATCCACAGATATTATTGCCGGGTTTTGCGGCGAGACCCAAAAAGATCACGAACAGACCCTGTCGCTGATGGAGGAGGTTGGCTTTGATTTTGCGTATATGTTTAAATATTCTGAACGTCCGGGTACGCTTGCTGCAAAAAAATTCCGGGATGATTTGCCGGAACAGGTAAAGACCGAAAGACTCAATGAGATCATCAGCAAGCAACAGCAAATATCCATGGAAAGCAACAGAAGGGATGTGGGCAAAACATTTGAGGTACTGGTCGAGGGCCTTTCCAAACGCTCCAGTTCCAATGCTATGGGCCGTACTTCACAGAACAAGGTGGTTGTGTTTCCTGCCGGCACGCATAAGGCGGGGGAGTACGTCAGGGTTAGGATTGACTCATGCACATCGGCTACCCTGAAAGGTAAGGTGGTGTAAACAGTGGGTTTAAAACCCGTGGTCTCTGACTAACTGTCAAAGTCTGCTTTTGTTTTCCCGTGTTGAAGCAGAGCCTTTGCAATCAGCAGGTCAGTATCCGTGCTGATCTTTATATTTGAGTGTTCCCCGTCGACCAGAAAGAGCCTTTCCCCTTCTGCTTCAACCACGGTTGCGTCGTCTGTGAACTCCTCCCTGTAGTTCTTATTGTATGCATTTATAAGCATTTCGGACCTGAAGCACTGAGGTGTCTGCACTATCCTTACCCTGTTGCGGGGGCAGGCAGTGCTTAATGCATGGTCTACCAGGCGAACGGATTCCCTTACAGGTACAACGGGTATTGCGGTGCCGAACCTCTCTGCAAAGTGGAATACCCTGGAGACGAGCCCGGGGGTGATTACTGGCCTTACACCGTCATGGACCGCAACTAGCCCTGAAGGGGGAAGTGCCTTCAGGGCGTTCTTAACCGAGTGAAAACGGGTAGGCCCGCCGGCAACAATCCGGTGTCTTATGTTAAAGGAATGCTCCCTGCAAATCCTTTCCCAGACGCTAATATATTTCTCGGGCAGAACCAGGGTAAACTGAAGTTCAGGCGAATACCTTACGAAGGGATCAAAGGTGTGTATTAAAACGGGTTTGCCGCACACCCCGGTGAACTGTTTTGGGAGTATGGACCCCAGCCGGCTGCCCTTCCCTCCGGCAACTATTATCACATGCTTTTGCATGGGAGAAAATTTTGTGCACCAAATGACCCCCTTATAAAAGCGGGGAGCCTAATCCAGTATCAGCATGGCATCGCCATATGTGAAAAAGCGGTATTTCTCCTTTATTGCTGTTTTATAGACTTTCATCAGCAGGTCAAAC
The DNA here is from genome assembly GCA_003557805.1 of Bacteroidales bacterium. Taxonomy (GTDB): domain Bacteria; phylum Bacteroidota; class Bacteroidia; order Bacteroidales; family UBA7960; genus PUPG01. The sequence continues at coordinate 14,456 of PWNY01000065.1, forward strand.
CCCGTGAATGCCGCCACCATCATCATCAGGGTGGATTGTGGCAGGTGGAAGTTGGATACCATTGCATTGGCCACACTGAACTCATACGGAGGGTAGATGAACTTGTTTGTCCATCCTTCGTATGGCTTAAGCTGCCCTGAAATGGACACCGATGATTCCATTGCCCTCATGGTGGTTGTACCCACGGCACAAACCTTCCTGCACCTTTCTTTTGCCTTGTTGACGGCTTCTGCGGTCTTTTCCTCAACAATGAACTCTTCACTGTCCATCTTATGCTTGCTCAGATCTTCCACATCAACACTGCGGAAGTTTCCAAGCCCTGCATGCAGGGTAACCTCTGTAAAATCAACTCCCTTCAGCTCAAGCCTTTTTACCAGCTCCCTGCTAAAGTGCATACCTGCCGTGGGAGCTGCCACGGCTCCTTCGCGTTTTGCAAACACAGTCTGGTACCTTTCTTTGTCATCCTGGTCGACGGGTCTGCGTATTAGTTTAGGAAGGGGGGTCTCTCCGAGGGATTCAATGGTTTTCTTGAATTCATCATAAGTCCCGTCAAAAAGGAACCTCAGGGTTCGGCCCCTTGATGTGGTGTTGTCTATAACTTCAGCCACGAGGTTTTCGTCCTCACCAAAATAGAGTTTGTTGCCAATCCTGATCTTCCTTGCAGGGTCTACCAGTACATCCCACAGGCGGGCATCCCGGTTGAGTTCCCTGAGCAGGAACACCTCTATACGTGCCCCGGTCTTCTCTTTGGTGCCGTATAGGCGTGCAGGGAAGACCTTGGTGTTGTTGACGACCATTACGTCCCCGTCATCAAAATAGTTAAGTATGTCCTTGAATATTTTGTGTTCAATTTCACCGGTCCTTTTATGGACAACCATAAGGCGGGACTCATCCCTGTTGGAGGGCGGCCTTTCAGCTATCAGTTCAACAGGCAGATTGAACTTAAAATTGGATAGTTTCATTTATTTTGAATTAAAATAAAGACAAAACGATAATTATACCTCACACGGGAAAGGCTTGCAAAGATAATACAATATAAGTGCCTTGTCAATAGTAAAGTGTCTTTTTCAGGCAGATGGAGGTGATTTAAGGATGCCCCCAAAGTCTTCAGGGGATATTGCCGCTTCGACCGAGTAACTCCCAATATGTGTCCTCCTCAGGGCGGAGAGGTATGCACCGCAACCGGCAAGCTCCCCAAAATCCCTTGCAAGGGAACGTATGTAGGTGCCCCTGGAACATACTACCCTGAAGTCGACCTCCGGAAGCCTGATACCTGTTATATCGAACTCCTTGATCTCAATGCGGTTGGGGCTGAGAATTGTGTTAAGGCCCTTGCGGGCGTGCATGTATGCCCTTTCTCCCCCGATTTTCTTTGCTGAGAAAAGGGGAGGGGTCTGAAGCTGAATACCGGTTAATTTCCCAGCAATACCCTCAAGCAGCACCCTGTTTATATGGTCAGTGTCCCTGGGGTTTTCCGGGCTTGTCTCCAGGTCATAGGAAGCGGATGTCATACCGAGAAAGAAGGTGCCTGTATATGTCTTGTCCAAACCCTGGTAACGGTCTATGCTCTTGGTCTGTTTACCTGTACAGATTATCAGCAGGCCTGTTGCAAGGGGGTCCAGTGTGCCCGCATGGCCGACCTTTATCTTCTTAATGCCCAGGCTGCGCCTTAACTGTGAGCGTATCCTGCCAACCACGTCAAAGGAGGTCCATTTATAGGGTTTGTCGATGAGCAGCACCTTGCCCTCTATAAAGGACTGCCTGTCTGAATATGCTTCGTCTGTCATGACTTACAAGCTTCCGGCAATTATTGCCGTGATACCGGCAATAAGGCAGTATATTGAGAAATACTCTATCTTACCCCTTCTAACAATATCTAGCATCCAGCGGCAGGCGGCGACACCGGCTATAAATGCAGTTACGGCCCCTATTATAAGGGGCATGGTGTCGGTTGTGCCCGCACCTGCCTGCTCCGAGACCCTCAGCAGTTTAAGGAAATTGGCTCCAAAAACCGGAATAAGTACCATAAGGAAGGAGAACCGTATGGCCTGTACTCTCTTAATACCGAAAAAGAGCGCGGTGCTGATGGTTGCACCACTGCGGCTTATACCCGGTAGTACGGCAAGGGTTTGCGCAAGGCCTATAACCAGTGCGCTCTTAAGTGTCACATCCTTTTTACTTTCAGGAGCAAAGCGGGTCAGGAACAAGAGTGTCGCGGTTATAAGCAGCATAGTCCCTACAAAAACGACCCTGCCCTCAAATATATGCTCAATCTGCTCCTCGAACAAAAGCCCTACAATTGCGGTTGGCACCGCAGAGGCAAGCAGTAAGAGTGCGAACTTCATCTCCGCGTTCCATTGAAAGCGGAAAAAGTTGACCACAAGTGATGCAATATCCCTGTGAAAAACCACTACCACGCTCATAAATGTAGCTCCGTGCACTATTATGTTGAAGGTAAAAAAGTCATGCGGGTCTTCCAGGCCGAAAAGTGCGCCTCCAAGTTCAAGGTGTCCGCTGCTGCTAACTGGTAAAAATTCTGTAAGCCCCTGAAGGAGTCCAAGTATCAATGCTTCAAACCAGCTCATTATAAGTTATATTAGGGGCTTATTTTTTTTCTGTTTGCCGGCGGTGTTACTTGTCTTTTTCATTATGGCATATATCTGGATCACATATCCGGCCAGCACCAGTATCGGTGCAAGGGTGATCCTCCTGAAGCTGAATATGTCCTCGCTGAACACTGCCGGGTCATCGCTGCTGCCACCTATCATGAGCAGAAACCCCAGGGCGGTAACCAGCAGCCCGGCAATCAGCAGCCTGTACTTGTGCTTGTCGAAAAGCAGTACGCTCTCTTTCTTTTTTTCCATCTTAATAATAGTATAAAAAGTCAGTTTTGATTTTCAGGTATTTTTTTACTGCAAAATAGGTGGATATCCAGCTGATCAGCACTCCAAGGAGAAGCACCCCGGCAAAGAGTATGAGCAGCCTTTTGGTGTCATAGAACATAACCAGTTCCGGGATCTGGCGCTGTACCGCAAAAAGGCTGAGTGAAAGCAGGAGTATGGTAATGAACGCACCTATTATACCCTGTATCATTCCCCTGAGTATGAAAGGCCTGCGTATGAAACCCTGTGTTGCACCCACCAGCTGCATGCTTTTAATAAGGAAGCGCTTTGAGAAAACACTCAGGCGAATGGTGTTGTTGATAAGCGCGAAGGCGATTATCAGAAGGAGTATGCTGAATGCCAGCAGCCCAGCCCCTATCCTTCTTACAGTCTCGTGTACCAGGTGAACCAGAGACTGCTGGTAGTCTATGTCAGTTATCAAACTGCAACCTGAAAGCCTCTCCTCTATGACCATCATGCTGTCGGGGTTTGCATAAGAGGCCTGAAGCGTTATCATTATCGATGCAGACAGGGGGTTGTAACCCAGGAAGTCAATAAAGTCCTCCCCGAGTTCATGCATCAGGTCCTCGGCGGCTTCTTCACGTGATATGTAAAGGCTTTCATTCACCCCGGGCATATTGTTTATTGCCTCCCGGAGGTTTTCAGCCTCAGCCTGGCTGGCGTCATTATCAATAAAAACCGATATTGAGATGCTCTCCCTTACATGCTCTGAAAGTTTCTGGGCATGAAGGACTATCAGGCCAAGAAGGCCGAGCACGAATAGAACAAGGGTAATGCTGACCACCGTCGAAATATAGGATGATTTCAACCTGCGGCCAATGATCCTGTCTTCCTGTCTGCCCATTTTACTGCTACCTGTTTAACGGCGAAATTAATAAAAAAATAACCATTCAGTACCAATCATGATCCGTGCGGATAAAAGATACTTTTATATAACAGCCTAAGGCAATATTTTAGTGTAAAACAAAAAGAGAATGTACAGTGAAATGACCTGCCGGATAGCCCTTACACTGGTGCCCGGCCTTGGCCCGGTACTTGCAAGGCGGCTTGTTTCAATATTTGGGAGTGCCGCGGCAATCTTCAGGGAGAGATCACCGGGACTGATCAGGCTGCCGGGAATAAATGCAGAGACTGCCTATTCAATTAAACAGTGCAAATACCTGGAAAGGGCGGAACAGGAGGTGGAGTATATCAGTAAAAAGGGGATAAAGGCACTGTTTTACACGGACGATGAGTACCCCCGCAGGCTCAAACTGTGCCATGATGCCCCGCTTTTACTGTATGCCAGGGGGAAGGGAAACTGTCTTGACCACCCCAGGGCGGTGGCAGTTATCGGAAGCAGGAGGATGACGGAATACGGAAGGCAGAGCTGTGAGCGCCTTGTTGGGGAGCTGTCCGGGTACCGGACAATGATAGTTAGTGGACTGGCTTATGGTGTGGATGCATGTGCCCACGACTGTGCCGCCGGGATCGGGTTACCGATGGTTGCCGTTCTGGGCCACGGGCTTGACCGTATTTATCCGGGGGCTCATTACGGTCTTGCCTCCAGGATAGAGGAGAACGGCCTGCTGGTTACCGAGTTTATATCAGGCAGAACCCCTGTTCCTGAGAACTTCCCGAGAAGGAACAGGATAATTGCAGGCCTGTCTGATGCGGTCATTTTGATAGAAGCAGCACTGAGGGGCGGAGCCCTGATCACTGCAGATATCGCAAACTCCTATAACAGGGATGTTTTCGCACTGCCGGGAAGGGTCAGTGACAGATACAGCCAGGGTTGTAACAGGCTTATCAGGATCAACAAGGCGCACCTGATTGAATCGGCCAGTGATATGCAGTACATAATGAACTGGGAAGAGGAATGCGGAAGCACTTCTGCCAGGATCAGAAAGCCTGGCAGGCAGGCTGGTATTTTTGTAATACTCAACAGGGAGGAGAAGATTGTGGCAGACTTTCTCAGGTCGAACGGGGAGGCAGGGATCGACAGCATAGTGTCCGGAACAGGTTTCAACCTTGGCACCTGCACCACTGTTTTGCTCGGCCTGGAGTTCAAGGGGGTTGTCAGGGCACTGCCGGGAAGAACCTTCAGGCTTATGGCTGACATTTAATGCAATTGGTTTTTCATGCATAAACCTTTCGGGTTTTTGGTCACTTTCCCAGAACATCCCCGCTGTATTAGCAGACTATCGTATATTTATCCTGGATTTACCTTTGTAACAAAATAATAAGCAACATAATGAAAACAATACTGTTTGCTCACAAATTCTTAGTTGAGTTTATAATTGTGATCCTTATGGTATTTAATACCGGTAAGATCTATGCCAGGGACTACAGCATCGACAGGCTGAGAATGTCAATAGAGGCTGACAGCAGGGGTCAGCTAACTGTAACGGAGACCCGTACCTTCAGGTTTGAGGGTTCGTTTTCAGAGGTATACAGAACCTTCCCGCTCAGTGATACGGTAAGTTTTGATAACATTGCCGTATTTGAGGGCAGTTATGTTTACCAATATTCTGACAGCGGAGCTGAAGGCACATTTAGCATAAGTGAGCGCAGCAATGAAAAGGAAGTTGTTGTACATTTTGATGCCACCGACACTGTCCGGGTTTTTTCAATACGTTTTACAATTGACGGAGCGGTAAGAAGATATGAGGATGCAGCACTGCTATACTACCAGCTTATCTCTGAAGGCTGGTCAAAGGCTCACCACGACATATCTGTTGAGATCATTCCTCCTGAAAGCCTCCCCGAAAACCAACCTGCACACTGGGTTCACGGATCCCTGGACGCTGTTTCCTCAATAAAGCAAGGGGGGAGGGTGAGCATTGAACTTGGCTTGCTGCCTGCGGAACGCTTCCTGGAGATAAGGGCACTCTACCCACCGGCTGTCTTTAATGAAATGGAGATCACCCCGGGTGTTATAAAATCAAGGGTGGAACGTGAAGCAGGGCTGCTGGCAGAAGAGGCAAACCGGAAAAGGGAGGAGCAGTTGGAAAGGCAAAGAATCAGGGATGCCAGACACGCTGCAGGAAAAAGGGTAGCTATCCCCGCGGCATTGATAATTATTTCGATACTTCCGCTGCTGTTCAGAAAATATTCTGACAGGCCGGTATATAAAAAAGCAGATATCAAAACAGGGGAGATGCCTGAGAAACATCCCCCGGCAATGGTCAGCTACCTTCTGTTTTCCGGTTATGTTACCGGAAATGCGCTGGTGTCTACACTGTTCCACCTGGCCTACAGGGGCTATATCAGGATTGAGGAGATTCCTTCAAAAAAGCCCGGGCTGGTAAAAAAACCCAAATATCAGTTTGTTATTGACAGGGAAAAGTTTAATAAAGAAAGAGAAAGTATGCCGGAATATGAAGCTGGTATGTTAGACCTTTTTTTCGGAGATATTTCAGGGGGGAGTGATGTGCTTGGCTTCCGGCAGTTAAAAAAGAAAAGCAGCAAAGTGCAGTCCTTTTTTACAAGGTGGAGAAAGGAGGTAAAAAAAGAGGCTGAAAAACAGAACTGGTTTGACCCCAAAAGCAAAAAGGGAAGGAATATCGGTCTTGCAACTGGTTCAGTACTCTTTGCCGGATCTCTTATTTCTGCTGTTTTTCTTGGTCCCTGGATGCTCATTCCTGTTCTGGCGGCATTAATTCTTCTGATTGGCTCTCTTTTTATATACCACCGCAGCCCCTCGGGTGAAAAGGCATACCGGCAGTGGATGGCTCTTAAGAAATATCTTAAGAAACACAGGTTCGGGAAAGATACTGCAAGGCTGGAGGCTTCAGCCATCAATGAATACCTGATCTACGGAATTGCGCTCGGTCTTGGAAAGGGATACTTCAAAAGGTTTGCAAGATGGGTTGAAGAGAGTGGCCAGAGCCCGCATTTCTGGTGGATCGTGCTGTATAGTAACAATATATCAGGCTTTGGCAAGGCCCTTAATGAAGTGATAAATACTACCTCGGGTACAATGAGCTCCGCTAGTGGTATGGGTGGTGGAGGCACAATGGGTGGTGGTGGAGGTGTCTCTTCAGGCGGGGGAGGGGCAAGATGATCAGTATGTTTTGGTCATTGTAGAAGGAACAGCGATTATAAAGTCGGCCAGTCCGCGATTCTCCTCCTCAAGGAAAGAAACATCGTCCTGCTCTACTGTGCTTATTGTGATAATATCAAGTGTGACTTCCGAATACTCTTCAAGGTACCATACAATTCCTTCATAGTTGTTTGAATGGTAAGCCCCGTTAAAGTGCAGGAAAACCTCATGGCCCGGCAGGTTTTGAATTATGTTGTAAGCCATGGCAGCATCCTTTATAGCCTGAGCCCTGGGCAGGTTTTCTCCGGCGTGGGCTGGCATTCCCTCCATTTCAAGCATGGCCCTGTAGCCTGGAAGGTTTTCGTCATAGGGGACAGGCAGCGGGGGGATGTACCCCCTGGCCTGCGTACTCAGCATTTCCAGTGCCTCAAAGCCCTCCCTGTGCACCTTTGCAGCATAGCGCCTGGGAATATTTGTTGCTACGAAAATCAGCCCGTTCTCCCTGGCAAACTCAAGCAGGGGCCTGTAATCAGTTTCATAGTTGCCCCATGTTTTAGCTTCAGCAAGGAAATTTCTTTCAGGTATTATACCTGAAAAATATTCATCGATAAGCAACTGGTCGTCGGTCTCGAACATTTCCGCTCCCATGGCCAACTCCGGGCCGGCATAGTCAAAAAGCACCTGGCTGAGCTCCAGCTGAAGCCAGTGGGCTATGGGGTTATTGTGCAGTTCACCGAAAAGGATAACATCAGCCCCCTGTGCGGCAAATGACATCTCTGAGAATGTCGACACCCGGCCATCGGGACCAAAGATGCGGTATGCGTACTTGTGCTGTGCACCCAGCATGCCTGGTTGTAAAACAATAAAGACAATGACAGTTATAAGAAATATGCGAAGGTGTTGCATCTGTATAAGGTTTTATAATGCAAACCATATGCCTCCGGTAATGTTCAAAACTTTTGCAGTTTAACGGTTTTTTAGCTGCTCACCGGTAAATGAAAGAGGCAGCAGGTCAACAGCCTTTTCTATTATGAATACCCTTCCTTTTTCCTTGCTGAGGATTATCTTCATAGGGCCTTTTTGAAGTGTTTCGTACTCGAGCAAAACCTGGCGGCAGGCACCGCAGGGGGATACAGGATCGCTTACCTCCTGCTGGTTGGTTTTTGCGCTTACTGCTATCTTTTTCATGGCAACACCGGGGTACATGGATGAAGCAGCAAAGGCAGCGACCCTTTCTGCGCAGAGACCGCTGGGATATGCTCCATTCTCCTGGTTGGAACCCCTTACTATCTCACCGTTCTCCAGAAGTATGGCTGCACCAACATAAAATGCCGAATAGGGGGCGTAGGCCTGCCGGCACATTGCCCTGGCCTCTTCAACCAGCTTCTTCTCGTCCCCGGGCAGCTCTTGCGAACTATCCAGCACTGAATAGCTAATATTTACATCCTTTCTTGCCATATCATTTTTCATCATTTATACGTGCCAAAAATAAAAAAGTTTACCTGATCTCTTGCCTGTTGCCCTGCCTTGTTGCATTTTGATCATTTTTTGCATATCTTTGTTATATAGTTAAAAGTTAAGGGAATTTTTGTTTTTTGATTGCCTTAATCGATCGTTTAATTTAAAGGTATAGATATTATGAGCGCTTCTAACGGAAAGGTTTTGTTTGGATTTATTTTTGGAGCAGCTGTCGGTGTTGCTGCAGGTCTGCTTTTTGCACCCAGCTCTGGAGATGAGACACGTAAAAAGCTCAAGGAGAAAGGCAGGGAGTACTCTGATGAACTGACAAAGCAGATGAATGAAAAACTCGACGATCTGAAGGACTATGTAACTCATAAGACCGAAGACGCCAGGGCAAGGATCAAAAGGTCAGTTCCTGAAGAGGATAAATCCTAATTTGAAGAACCCTCTGCATGGACGGTAAGGAGTTATTATCACACATTACCTCTTTAAAGGATAACCTGCAAAAGTATCTCGAAACGAAGATCTCGTATTACGGGATCCTTGCCTTCGAGAAAGCGGTAAAAGTGTTGAGCATGTTTATGGCCAATATTGTTTTCTTATTGGCCGGTGTGCTTGCTTTGTTCTTTATCTCCGGCGCCATATCGGTATATCTTGGGGTTTTGCTGGACTCCTACTGGCAGGGCATGTTAATTGTCGGCGGGGTATACCTTGTTGTTCTGCTGGTGATGTTTGCCTGGCGCAGGCGAATATTTGGCAGGGCAGCCATAAAGATACTCCTGGGCATCCTTATGGATGAAGATGAACCTTCCGGGAACCGGAAATAGGAAAAAAAGAATTGAATAATGCTTGAATCCCTCAGAAACATAAAGAGCCTTGAGGATATCAGAGTTGAAAAGGCCCGCATGAAATATGAGTCACTGCTGGCCGAAAGCAGGATGATGGAAAGCATGCGTGCTGCCGGCCAGCTCTTCACCGTGGTCTCAAGCCTGAAAAGGGTGTCAGGCGGCATCAGGACAGCATATAGCATCATTAGCAGATTTAGCAGGTTTATCTCCAGGTGGTTTGGCAGAAAAAAGGAAGAAAAGGAGGATCGCACACCCAGGGAGGAGGACACGCTCCGGTATTGATACTATGTGTTAGCCACTGAATCAACCATCATTTACCCCCGAATTCCAACTCCATGTATACTATCTCGGGCCTGTTACCGGTCCGTACCGGGGGACCCCATGTACCTACCCCATTTGAAACATATACATGCATCCCCTGTACCTTACCGTAGCCGTGGCTTATCCTGTAAACAGCACTGGTAATGTAATTAAGGGGCCATAGCTGCCCATGGTGGGTGTGCCCCGAAAGCAGCAGGTCTGCTCCAGACATTGCAGCCTCCTCTATACCGAAAGGCTGATGATCAATTACAACAACAGGGTATCCCGGGCTGGTCTTTTCCATCAGGGATGCAAGCGATTTGCGGTTCTTTCCTGCGAACCTCTTTTTGTCCCTGTCTTCTCGACCAATAATGTAAAAAAGCTCATTAACCAGCACGACACTGTCACGTACCAGGGTTATGCCGTGATCTTCCAGGTAGCGGGATGCCCTGGAGGCACCTCCGATATATTCATGGTTACCCATCACTCCGTATACCCCCAGTGGAGCACTCAGTTTTTTAAGTGCATGTCCTGTGTCCCGTCTGATAACCGGTCCTGTATCTTCATCCAGTATGTCGCCGGCCAGTAAAATTATATCGGGCTTAATTTCCATTACCTTGCGTGCAATTCTTTCCATCTGCCTTTTGCCTACTATTGTTCCAAGGTGAATATCAGAAAGCAGGACGGCATTTACAGAGCCGGTTTTGCCACTTTCTCCCGTATCTATATTTATACCGATATTCCTTACTACCGGGAAACGGGAGTTTATCAGCCCCCCTGCAACAACAAGAAGTACAACTAAAACAGTACCGGCGTAGATAAGTGTTTTTGCATTTTGTCCAGGAATAAAGCTTGTTAACTTCATTGGAGGCATAATGCCCGCAACAAACCTTAAGATATCCGCCAGCAACACTGCCAGGAAGAAATAGAGCAGGAGTGCCAGCCATATTGAACCGGCCCAGATAAGGATATCGCTTATTATTCCGGGATAGTATCTTTCAACAAACCTCCCGGCAATGTACGATGCTGCAATTATCCAGTAAAAGTACCTGTATACTGGTCTTATATAAAATCCCTGGGGAAGGAGCTGCTGGCCCCTTGAGAACACGTAATAATTTGCAAGAAAATATACAAGCAGCACCAGGGAGAAGAAGAGTATCATTGCAATATTGTCCTTCATAAACACATCAAACAATTAAAAGCTCAATAATGTTTTAAATTTGCACAGTTAAAAATATACTTAATATATGGATCTTAAAGAAAAAACAGCTTTAATAACAGGGGCGACCTCAGGAATAGGACTGGAGACAGCACTGGGACTTGCACGCCATGGTGCCACCCTGGTGCTGCCGGTACGTAATATGGAAAAGGGCCTGAGGGTAAAACAGCAGATATTCGAAGATTGTGGAAATCATGCGGTGGAACTATACCACTGCAGGCTGGATTCCTTTGAGTCGATAAGGGAGTTTGCAGGGAAGATCAAATCACAGCACAACCAACTAAATATCCTTGTTAACAATGCCGGAATATGGGAAACAGCCAGGAGTATGTCAGATGACGGTTTTGAGATGAACATTGCGGTAAATCATCTCGCCCATTTCCTGCTTACGGGTCTTCTTGCTGATCTTATTATCAAAGGGGCGCCCTCGAGGGTCATTAATGTTTCTAGTACTGCACACCGCTTTACGGTCAAAGATACTTCCGGCCTGAAAGGTAAAAGCGGTTTAATGGGTTTTGCTTCCTACTCCAGGAGCAAGCTTGCCAACATTTTGTTTACAAAAAAACTGGCGGAGGAGCTTAAGGACGACGGGGTTACGGTTAACTGTTTTCACCCCGGGATGGTATCGACCAGTTTGTTTGACAAGCTCCCGGCTGTTGTGAGGAAAAGCTTGGGGTTTTTAATGATACCCCCGGAGAAAGGTGCAGAAACCGCCATATACCTGGCCGCCTCAGAAAAGGTAAGGAATGTTACGGGAGAGTATTTTGTAAAAAAGAGGGTCAGAAGGCCATCCGCAGCTGCCCGCAGCGACAGGGCTGCGGACAGCCTGTGGGATTTAAGCCTGAAAGCCTGTGGTATGTCAGCCTTTGTACCTGTCCCTGAGCTCACCGATCACGCCTGATATATCCAGCCCTTTTGCCAGTAACAGAACTTCCAGGTGGTATATAAGATCAGCCGCTTCTTCAATGAACCTCTGGCTGTCGGTGTTCTCAGCTTCCAAAACCAGTTCAACTGCCTCTTCTCCAACCTTTTTTGCGATCTTTTTCACTCCTTTTTCAAAAAGCCTTGAGGTATAGCTGGTCTGGGGGTCTGCTCCCATGCGTTGTTTAAGAAGACCCTCCAGCTGTAGCAAAAAGAGTGGCCCTGTGGAAATATCCCTTATAAGGCTTTCACTTCCAAAGCAGCTGTCATTGCCTGTATGGCATACCGGACCCGTGGGCTCAACCCTTGCAAGCAGGGAGTCTTTATCACAATCGGGTATCAGTTCCTTTAAAAGAAGGTAATTACCGGAAGTTTCCCCTTTGGTCCATAACCGGTTCCTGCTCCTGCTGAAAAAGGTCAGCCTGCCGCTCTCGATGCTTACTTCAAGGGCCCGTTTATTCATCCAGGCCTGCATCAATACCCTGCCGCTGTTTATATCCTGGGCAATAACAGGTATCAGCCCGCCTCCCTTGCCAAAATCCAGATCGTCAATATTCATATGTTCTGTATTTAATGTTGAGTTTTTGATTTACAGTTTTTCTTTTCTATTCATGCCCTTACGGCAATACCCCTCTCTTTCAGGTATGACTTTACCTCCTCAATGCTAACCACTCCGTAATGGAATATACCGGCTGCAAGCGCAGCATCAGCACCGCCTTTTGTAAATACATCATAGAAATGGGCAGGAGTGCCCGCCCCGCCCGATGCTATAACCGGGATCGGCAGCCTGTTGGATATTGCGGAGGTTATATCGTTTGAGAACCCCTTTCGGCTTCCGTCAGCGGTAAAGGAGGTGAGAAGTATCTCGCCGGCCCCCCTGTCACAAACCTCCCGGGCCCAGTCTTCCGCTAAAAGGCCTGTCGTCCTTGTCCCTGCATGGCTTACCACCTGCCACTCTCCTTCGGTAAAGCGGGCGTCAATGGCAACAACCACGCATTGATTGCCGAAGGCCCTTGAAAGGCGAGTTACGAGACCGGGGTCGCTGATCGCCGAGGTGTTGACCGACACCTTGTCGGCACCACTTGAGAGCAGCACTTCCACCTGGCTTTCACTTGATATGCCCCCGCCTACGGTGAAGGGAATGGAGACCGCTGAGGCTACCTCTTCAACAACCTTTATGAATGTTGAGCGGCCTTCCAGGGTGGCAGTAATGTCCAAAAGACAGAGTTCGTCGGCTCCCTGCCCGGAATACCGGGCCGCCAGCTCAACCGGGTCGCCTGCGTCCTGGAGGTTTACAAAGCTCACACCCTTAACCGTACGGCCGTTTTTTATATCAAGGCATGGTATTATTCTCTTTGTCAGCATTTTTGTTATTGTTTTGATTTGTTATCAACTGTTGTTTATAAAAGCTATATCTTTCAGGCTCAAAGTCCCCTCAAAAACTGCCTTTCCGGTAATTGCGGCATAAAGCCCGCAAGACTTGAGCTTTACAAGATCTTCTTTTGTAGCCACCCCTCCACCTCCTGTAAATTTTGCTCCGGGAAAGCTTTTTACCAGTGGCCGGTAAAATTCGGGGTCAGCCCCCTGCATCGTGCCATCGCGGCTGATATCCGTGACTGAAAAATACTTCCAGCCGGCGTCAAGAAGATCCCGGATCCCGTTTTCTGCCTTTATGCCCGAGCTTTCCTGCCAACCTTTAAGTGATATATAACCCCTGTCAATGTCGATTGCGGCAATAAGTCTCTCTGCACCGAAGTTTTCAGCCAGTTCTGCAGGCAGGTGTGTTGATGAAAAAAGATATGTCCCCAGGTTTACCCTGTCTGCACCCGCTGCCAGTACGCTTTCTATCAGTCCGGGGCTTCTTACCCCGCCACCGAAATCTATACTCAGCGATGTCTTGCTGGCAATTTTCTCAAGGGTTGAAAGATTTGCGGGTGTTCCGTCTTTAGCACCGTCAAGGTCAACCAGGTGAAGGTGTGTAATCCCTGCATCCTCAAATGCACTGGCCATTGCCAAAGGATCGTTCCCGTAACTTGTAGGGCTGTCAAACCTGCCCTTCAGGAGTCTGACGCATTTCCCGTTCATAATGTCAATTGCTGGTATTACTATCATATCTCAATAAAGTTTTTAAGTATAAGGTTACCGGTAGCCCCGCTTTTTTCCGGGTGGAACTGCAGGCCAAAGAAGTTGTCACGCCATGCTGCAGCCGAAAAAATGGTTCCATACTCACAGGTGGCTGCTGTAATGTCTGCCCGGGGCAGGTAGTAGCTGTGCACAAAATAGGCATGACTGCCAGGCTCAACCCCCCTGAAAAGCGGCCCCCTGAACTCCCGGATACTGTTCCACCCCATGTGGGGCACTTTTATACTGCCGCTGAACCTTTTAATTGTTCCCGGAAACAAACCAAGGCCCTCCATATTGCCCTCTTCAGAACTGGCAGCCATCAGTTGCATACCCAGGCATATGCCAAGCACCGGTCTTTTAAACTCCCTGATTGCAGTGTCCAGGCCGGCCTTTTTCAGGTTCTCCATTGCAGGCTTTGCGTGTCCGACACCCGGAAAGATTATTTTGTCAGCAGTTTCGAGTTCAGCAGGGGAATAAGCAAGACCTGCATCAATACCCAGCCTCCCCAGTGCATTTTTAACCGAGGCAATATTGCCTGCCCCGTAGCTGATTATCTTTATGCTTTGTTTCATCAGTTTTTATTTGTTTGATCACAACAGGCCCTTGGTGGAGGGTAGGGTGTCAGACTCGTTTTGTTTTACAGCCATTTTCAGAGTCCTGGCAAAGGCTTTGAAAACCGCCTCCACAATGTGGTGGTCATCCTCTCCCTCTGCTGTAATATGAAGATTGCATAGGGCAGCCTCAGCAAAAGAGCGGAAGAAGTGCTTGTACAGGCCAGTGGGAACACCTCCGGCCTGTCCCGAACTGAACTCCGCCTCCCACTTAAAGTAAGACCTTCCACCAAGATCCAGCAGGACGCTTGCGCTGCTATCATCCATTGGAAGTGAAAACCCATACCTCCCGATCCCTTTTTTGTCTCCCAGTGCCTTTACCAGTGCCTTTCCCAGGCTTATACCCGTATCCTCTATGGTGTGGTGGGCATCAACGTGAAGATCCCCCCTGGCAAAGATCTCCAGGTCCATCATCCCATGCCTGGGGATCTGTTCAAGCATGTGGTCAAAGAACCCGATGCCGGTACTGATGCTTGAATAGGCCTTGCCGTCAAGATTTATCCTTACCGTAATATCGGTTTCACTGGTCTTTCTTCTGAAGGATGCCTGCCTTTGAGTGGCCGGTGCACTGAGGCTCTCCCTGCCGGTAACCACCCCGGTCTCTTTTCCATATTCCTGCCACACCTCAATCAGGCGACTGTTCTCTGCATCGCTGCCTATACTTACCCTGAGGCATCCTTCACATCCCGGTTCATTGTCGCGCCTGCGCACAATAACACCTCTTCCTGCAAGGTGCCCATAGATGGATGCAGCATTGGTGGTGCGTACCAGCAGGAAGTTGGCATCTGAAGGATACACCTTCTCCACAAGTGGCATAAGTGCCAGCTTCTGTGATAGCTCCTCCCTTGTTTTTATTATTCGTTCAACTATCAGCCGGTGGTCAGCATAAGTATTAAGCGCCTGTATGGCCAGCTTTACGGATGGTATACCCAGGTTGTAGGGTAGCTTTATCCTGTCTAGTGTATTGCGGATTTCAGGTGATGAGAATGACATGCCTACCCTCGCTCCAGCCATGCCAAACGCCTTTGAAAAGGTCTGAAGCACCACCAGGTTTGGATATTCATCAAGCAGCGGCAAAAGGCTGCTGCCGGGCGAGAAATCAATATATGCCTCATCCACGACTACCAGGCCATTAAACCCCTCCAGCAGCCTGATGATCTCTCCCCTGGGCTGAAGGTTCCCGGTGGGATTGTTTGGGCTGCATACGAAGATTATCCTGGTATTCTCAGTGGTTTCACCAAGTGCCTTTTTTGAGTCAATCATAAAGCCCGGTCCCAGATCAGATTTTATTACTCCAAGATCGTTTACCTCTGCCCTGGACTGATACATGCCGAAACTGGGAGGGAATATCATTATCTCATCCTTTCCTGACCTTGCAAAAGCACGCATCAGCAGATCTATTATCTCATCACTGCCACTGCCAAGGAATATCCGGTCCCCGGCGATGTTTTTAATGGCCGCTATTCTGCTTCTCAGTTCTTCTGTTTCGTTGCCGGGATAACGGTTTATGTATGGCGGCATTCCCTGCAGGGCTTCCGGCAGTTCATTTGCATCGAGATATATTGCCCCTGTTCCGCTGCCTTCTGATTCCTTGCGTGCCGATGAATACGGTTCGAGACGGGTTATATGCCCGGGTATAAGCCTTGCTGGGTCAAAAGATTGTTCCTTTCCTTTTTTTCTCTTCATATAATTTTGTTTTATACGGGTTTACCGCTTGCTGTTTTCCTTGAGCCTTTGCAGGACGGCCCCGGCATGAGCCTCCAGCTGCTCTGCCCTTGCCATCTGAAGAATGACCGGCGCCAGCCGCAAAAGACCGTCCCTTGACATTTTTTGTACGGTGATGCTTTTCATAAAACTTGCAGTTGTAATGCCGCTCCATGCCCTTGCAGCTCCGCCAGTGGGCAGGGTGTGGTTGGTGCCGCTTGCATAGTCTCCGGCCGATTCAGGCGTGTTGTTGCCAAGGAATACCGACCCGGCATTGGTAATGCCCTTTTCAGCTTCCTCAGCGTTGTTTACAGAGAGTATAAGGTGTTCTGGGCCGTAAAAGTTACTTATCTCTATTGCCTGCTCAATATCTCTTACGCAGACAGCAAGACCGTTTTCAAGTGAGCTGGCCGCCCACTCCTTTCTTGGCAGCTCCTTAAGCTGGAGCTCTGTTTCCCTGAGGCACTCCTCTAGAAGTTCCAAAGAGTCGGCAAGCAGGATTACCTGGCTGTCAGGCCCGTGTTCTGCCTGGGAGAGCAGGTCGGAAGCAACATAGGCAGGTACTGCACTGCTGTCGGCTATAACCAGGACTTCTGAGGGCCCGGCAGGCATATCAACAGCCATACCCCTGCCGGCAAGTTGCATTTTCGCCTTCGTAACCCACTGGTTACCGGGGCCGAATATCTTATCAACCGCGGGTATGCTCTCTGTGCCAAACGCCATTGCAGCGACAGCCTGGGCACCTCCGAGTGCAAAAACCCTTATATCAAACAGCCCCAGGGTGTATAGCAGCTCAGGTGGTGATCCGGGAGGGGTGCATGCTATTATGTTTTTGCAACCGGCGATACTTGCGGGGATGGCGGTCATCAGAACGGTGGATAGCAGGGGGGCGGTACCCCCGGGAATGTAAAGCCCAACATTTTCAATTGGCCTGTACCTTATGGTGCAGCTAACACCTGGCATGGTTTCAACTGTCTTCTCTTCAGGCAGCTGTATGCGGTGGAAGCTTTCAATATTCCTTGCCGCCTGGGTGATTGAGGATTTTAGAAGGTCGTCCACATCACCTGAGGCATTCACAAGGGCCTCTTTAGGTATCTCAAACTGCTCAGGAAGCCTGCCGTCAATTTCAAGACACAGTTTACACAATGCCTTGTCGCCACCCTTTTCGACCATTTCTATTATTTCCCTGACCCTTTCGTCAATTTCCACGCTACCGGCCGAGGGTCGCCTGAGTAAACTCTCGTAATCTTCAGGTAAAATACTGTGAATGATTTTCATTTTTTTTTATTGTTTCATTAACCAACCATTTTCTCTATTGGCACCACAAGTATGCCTTCTGCACCTGCCTCCCTTAATTTGTCTATAACCTCCCAGAAGTCATCCTCGCTTATCACCGAGTGCAATGAATACCAGCCTTCTTCAGCAAGTGGCATTATTGTCGGGCTCTTTATTCCCGGTATCAGTGATATGATATCATCAAGCTTTTCGCTTGGGGCATTAAGCAGTATATACTTGTTGTTTGAAGCCCTTTGCACTGCCTCTATCCTGAACAGCAGCTGTTTCAGCAGCTTCCCGGTGTTTTCCGGAAGGCCCGGCCTGGCGATCAAAACAGCCTCACTTTTCAAGACCGTTTCCACCTCCTTTAGCCCATTGCTAAGCAGTGTGCCACCGGAGCTTACTATCTCGAATATTGCGTCAGCAAGCCCAAGACCGGGTGTAACCTCCACAGAACCGCTTATCGGGTGTATCTCTGCTTCAAGATTGTTTTTGTCAAGATAATCCTTGAGTATTGCCGGGTAAGATGTCGCAATCCTTTTGTTATTGAGATATTCACTGCCAGTGTAGTCAACATCTCTGGGTACGGCGACCGACAACCGGCACCTGGAGAACCCCAGCTCTTTTACAATGCTTACATTACGCTTTTTTTCCATGACCTCGTTAAGGCCCAGTATTCCCGCTGCCGCCACTCCATCCTCCACATACTGTGGGATGTCATCATCACGAAGGAAAATAAGTTCAAGCGGGAAGCCGTTAGCCCTGGCTTTCAGGTGGCTTCTGCCGTTTTGTATGGAAATCCCGCATTTCTTCAATAGGCTAATAGAGCCTTCACTGAGCCGGCCGCTTTTCTGTATGGCCAGTGTTAGAATGTCATTTTTCATAGTGTGATAAAAGGTTTTGTTAAAAAAAAGGAGGCTGCTTGTTTTGCGGCCCCCTTCAGGTTTTGTTTAACTATGGTTCATACCATTACCCTTTTGGTCCGCAACAAAAGTTACAGATGATGATGGATATTATGGATATGGACCTTGTTTTTCATAAAAAAAAGCCCCGGGTGTTTCCCGGGGCCTGCTTAAATATCATTTTACAATACAGCACAACACCTGTCAACACCCCACTGGGACTGACATTGTATGATGATGATGTACTGTGTTGTTCATTTTTCCCTGATTCAGGGGGTAAAAGTACAATAAATAATCAAAACACCGCTGTTTTTTTTGATTTTTTTACATCACCTCTTGAAAACCCTGGGCATTTGCAGTGAGTTTTAGGTCTGCCAGGGCAATCGCGGTTATTGCCTCAATAACCACCGGTACCCTCAGTGCAATGCAGGCATCATGCCTTCCGCCGATTATTAGTTCTTCTACCTTTCCCGAGTCTATATTAATGGTTTTCTGTTTTTTTGATATGCTTGAGGTTGGTTTAACCGCCACCCTGAATATCAAATCATTACCATTGGTCAATCCACCGTTTATACCGCCGGCATGATTTGTGGCTGTTCTTCCACCGGTGTCTGTAATAGTGTCGTTATGTTCACTGCCCTTCATTGACCCGGCCATGAAGCCTGATCCGAACTCAATGCCCTTGATTGCCGGTACGGCAAATGCAAGATGGCTGATCAGGGACTCTACAGGGTCAAAGAAAGGCTCACCCAGGCCTGCCGGTAAGTTACCGGCCCTGCACTCTACAATACCCCCAATGCTGTCACCTTCCCTGAGTGCATTATCTACAGCCGCATTTATGTCGGTACTCCCCCCGGCACTAATGAGCCCGGCAGATATATCCGCCCATGGCAACAGTTTTTTAGCAACGGCTCCTGCTGCTACAAGCGCAAGGGTCAACCTGCCTGAAAAATGGCCGCCTCCCCTTGGGTCATTAAAGCCCCTGAAGCGTTTCCAGGCCGTGAAGTCTGCATGCCCCGGCCTGGGGGTCCCGGCCAGCTTTGAATAATCCCCCGGCCTGGTGTTTTTGTTCTCGAACAGTATAGTGAGTGGTGCGCCTGTCGTATGGCCCTTGAATATCCCCGAAACTACCAGGGGCATATCATCTTCTTTCCTTGGCGTTGTACCTTTGCCTCCTGCCTTACGCCTTTCAAGCCAGGGCAGGAAGTCCTTTTCCGAAAGCGGTGTTCCCGGCGGGCAACCGTCAATGGTCACTCCTATGTTTTTTCCGTGGGATTCACCGAAAATGGAAATCCTGAAAACTCTTCCGAATGTATTCATTGTTTTATTTTCTCAAGGTCATCAAAAAAATCAGGGTATGATTTGTTAACGGCTTCAGCCCCCTCAATACAAACCATGCCTTCTGCATTTAATCCTGCAACTGCTGCAGCCATTGCAATCCTGTGGTCGGAGTGCGAGCCGACAGTTGCCGGCCGTATGGTTCCTCCTCTTATTACCATTGTGTCGCCATCCACCCGGGTAAAAACCCCCATCCTGTCGAGGATATCCTTTATGCTCATTGCCCTGTCGCTCTCCTTTGCCCTCAGGCGGCCGGCTCCACTGATGCGGGTGTCACCTTCACAGTTTGCGGCAAGTACTGCAAGCGGAGGGAACAGGTCCGGACAGTGGGTGGCATCAAACTCAAATGCCCTCAGTTTGCTTTTTCTGACTGAGACTTCATCTTTATTTATGCTCATCCCTGCCCCGGCAGCCTCAAGAGCCTCAAGTATTTTCCTGTCAGCCTGTGCAGAAAGGGTGTTCAGGCCCGACACACTTATCTCGCCTCCGGTGGCACCTGCCACAAGCAAAAATGCCGCACCGCTCCAGTCTCCTTCAACAGTATAGTCACATGCACTGTATTTTAGTGGAGCCGGAACATATATACAGGTATATTCATTGTTGTCAGGCTCAACACCGAAAGCCTTCATTATCTCCATGGTCAGGTCGATATATGGCCTGCTTTTGAGGGATTCAATATTAAGGTATATACTGGATGATGACAGGGGTGCACCAATGAGGATACCCGTCAGGACCTGGGAGCTGAGCGAGGCATCGATTGTGGCATGCCCGCCCCTGAAAGGCCCCTTGATATATACCGGCGGGTGGCCATTATCTGTGCTGCACTCTACCCCAAGCGCCCCGAGTGATGAAACAATACTGTGCATGGGTCTTTTAAGGAGGCTGCCTCTTCCTGTGAGGATGTATTGATTTCCGAGCGCGGCTGCAATACCGGAGAACATTCTTATGCCCAGGCCCGACTCACCGCAGTCCAGTGTAGTCGTTCCCTCGGGCCTGATCACCCCCTTTATCCCTTCAA
>PWNY01000151.1 GCA_003557805.1 Bacteroidales bacterium
ATGGCCACCCTAATCTCTTCAAATGAGGCTCTTTTTGAAATGTAGCCAACAGAGCCAAGCTTGAAAGCCCTGCTGGCATATACATCTTCGGGGTGCAGGCTTAGTATCAGCGACCGGCACTCGATGCCGGAGTCTTTCATGCTCTGCAACACATCCAGTCCGCTAAGCCTGGGCATCGATATGTCGATTATCAGCAGGTCGTAATCATTTTCCCTAATCTTGGTGAGGGCTTGTCTGCCATCGGCCGCTTCATCAACGTGAGTAACAAGAGGTATTTCCTTAACAATGCATTTAAGGCCTTCCCTCAGTAGCGAATGATCGTCTGCTATCAGAATTTTCATAACTACCACTCCTTAGTCAGTAAATTGCACCCACACCTCAACCCTGGTACCGTTAGCCGATGATACGCGAAGTTCTCCCCCGCACATCTCGGCCCTTTCGCGCATGCCCAGCAAGCCAAACGACTGATGGTCGTTAAGCTTTTCCATTGGCATCCCAATGCCATCGTCAACTATTTCAAGATTCAGGCTGACATGAGTGTGCCGCAGCCTGATGCTGGTACTTTTTGCTTGTGCGTGCCTGGCCACATTGGTAAGTGCTTCCTGCACGATACGGAACAACGCAAGCTCTGTTTTTTTGTTGATGTAGCAATTTTCAATATAAAGCCTCAGCTTAATACCGGTTCTTTCCTGCCACTCCCTGCCGAACCATTCGATGGCTGCTTTCAGTCCGAGCGCGTCGAGCATACCCGGTCGCAGCTCGCCCGATATGCGCTGGGTGTTGCGAATCACCTCGTTGGAGATGCTGATCATTTTGTCAAGTTTTTCAAAGCAAGACACCTTGCAAGTGGCCTTCTGCTTGAGCAGCTCCAGCTCAAGCTTCAAGGCGGTCATCGACTGGCCGATCTCGTCGTGTATGGCGGTGGCAAGGGTCTTACGTTCTTTCTCCCTGGCCTCCACCAACTGGTGGTTACGTTTCCGGAGCTGCTCCATGGCCAGGTTTAAGCGCTCCTCAGTACGTTTGCGCTGGCTGATGTCCCTGATGATGCCCCACAGCTCCCTTGTTTGTGAATTTAAAGCAACACTCCACAGCTGTACACTGACTTGTATTTTGCTGCCATCCTTCCTTATATATTCCTTCTCATACTCATTGGCATAGCCCTTATGTTTAAGTTGTTCATTAATAAAGGACTTTTCTATTGTGTGCCATTCAACAGGCGTAATATTTTTACTGAGACCAAGCACATCATCCATTCGTTCATAACCAAGCATGCGGATAAATGCAGGATTGGCTTCCAGAATATGGCCATAGAGTGTTGTCCTTATAACGCCATCCTTATTTGATTCAAAAAAGATTTGATACCGTTTTTCTGCCTCCTTCATCAACAAACCAGCGATTAACACTTTTTAAATAAAACCAAAGCGACCGTGGACAGACTAAGCCATGCAGAGTTCGCTTTAAAAATTTTGTTAAAATTATAATATTCCTTTGATCGGGCATGTCAGCATTCAGCGGCATTAAATGACGGATTTCCCCTATTTGCGTGTAGGGGTTTTCGTACATGACGACCAACTAATCGTCAATCAATTTGCAGGAAAACAAGAAGATATGAAAATATAATCAAAGGATAAGGCCCATTTTCATGGCATAAATGGTGATTTCAGCATTGTTTTTTAAATGCATTTTCTCCATGACTCTTGTGCGGTAAGTACTTACAGTTTTGTCAGCAATACATAATTTATCGGCAATTTCGGAAAGGCTTGCACCCTTGGCGATGTGGAGCATAACCTGGAGTTCCCTGTCAGATAGCTTTTGGTGTGGAAGGGATGCTGGATCATCGCCAAAGGCGATTTTTTCAGCATAACTTGAAGATACATACTTCCCACCTTTCATAAGTTTTTCAAGCGCCCCTTTCAATTCATCAAAAGAAGCGTTCTTGTTGATATAGCCAACAGCACCCATGCTAAATGCCCTGCTTGCATATTGCCCTTCAGGGTGAAGGCTCAAAAAGGCGACACTGGCAGAAGATCCGCTGTTTTTGATCCTTTGCAGCACTTCAAGCCCGTTGATGTCGGGGAGCGAAATATCCAGCAAAACCAGATCATATTGATTAACCCTGGCCATCGCAATGGCATCCTGACCCTTTGAAGCTTCATCAACAACAGTGTTTTGATCCAATGCGTTCAACACACTTTTAACGCCTTCACGCAAAATGGAATGATCATCAGCCAGTAATACTCTCATGCTTCGACAAAATTATGGTTAATTCAATATAATATGATAAAAACACAAAATTAACATTTTATTTATTTATTAACATAACTATATGCGCTCAATGTTTTATAAAAGGAACGGTTAATTCAACTGTTGTTCCCCGATCAGAATGAATAGTCAGAATACCGTTGCAAAGCTCTGCACGCTCTTTCATTCCGATAATTCCATATGATTTTTGTTGACATGTTTTTTCCTCTGACATACCAATACCATCATCTTCAATGACCAGGTTCAACGAATCTCGCGTAT
Source organism: Bacteroidales bacterium (assembly GCA_003557805.1). Lineage (GTDB taxonomy): Bacteria > Bacteroidota > Bacteroidia > Bacteroidales > UBA7960 > PUPG01. The sequence goes on from PWNY01000151.1 coordinate 2,524, forward strand.
GGATCAGGTCAATTTTTACCGAAGTGGCATTGGCATGCCTGGTAACATTGGTTAAAGCTTCCTGCACTATCCTGAATATCGCCAGTGATTTTTCGTAGTTAAAAATAACAGAATCAATGCTTAGGTTCACTTTTACACCTGTTCTTTCTGCCCAATCAATGCAGTATTGCCTGATCGCAGAGGTTGGGTCAAAATTATCAGGCATCAGTGGACGCAGTTCATAACTTATTCTTCGTGTTTTCAGTGCTGCTTCATCTATCATTTTGTTCATGTTATGAATCCTGGTCTGCCTGGTAGTTTCATTATAAAGATTATCATTCAAC
>PWNY01000257.1 GCA_003557805.1 Bacteroidales bacterium
AAAAAACTCCTTAAAGGGAAAAAACCCAAAAGAGTGATCGTAGTGCCGGGCAAAATCGTGAATATTGTTTTATAATGATAACTGCAAACAAAGACAAATTCAAAGGCATAGTATTTGGCAGCCTGGTGGGAGATGCCCTGGGTGGGCCGCTGGAATTTATGAGTGCCCATGAGATACAAGAGCAGCACGGCGGGCCGGTAACTGAGATGATTGGCGGCGGGGTGCACCAACTGCAGAAAGGAGAAATTACCGACGACTCTCAGCTTTCGATGATTGCACTGGAAAGCATCGTAAAAAAGGGATTCCTTGATGCAGATGATATTGCCGGTGAATGTATAAAGTGGATCAACGCTGGGCCTAAAGACGCCGGAATTCTTACCCGGAAGGTGCTGAAACGGGCACAGGAAAACGAAAATGGAAAAATTGTTGGCTGGAAGAAAGCAAGCAAGGAACATGCTGAAAGATTCCCCGATTCATCACGTGGCAATGTCAGCCTGATGAGATGCTATCCGGCAGCACTTTTGTCTTATCGCCATAGCCTGAGCCTGATTTTCGATACCGCACGTTTATCGCAAATTACCCATTACGATTCTGTTTGTGTCGCGGCATGCATCATGCTTAATCAATTGCTGGTAAATCTTTTTACGGGTTCTCTGAAAACAGGCCTATTCGCAGATAATACGCCAGATTATTCCATTGTCCCTATAAGCACAGCGATACCCGAAACAGGCTACATAAAAAACTACCTGATGGAAAACAATCCTGAGAGACCTGTCCCCGGAGGATACGTTCTGGATACGCTGCATATCGGCATCTGGGCACTCTTTCAGCCGGGCTTTGAAGAAGGATTGGTGAAGGTGGTAAACCGGGGCGGTGATGCGGATACCAATGCTGCCGTAGCCGGTGCTTTGCTGGGGGCAAGGTTTGGCTTCAGTGCCATTCCGCAAAGATGGCTGGATGGTCTTGACCCGCAAATAAAAATCAGGGCAGAGTACCTTGTTGAGCAAATTTATAATATGCCGGAAAAGAAAAACTTTGGACTTTCCGGTAAAATACAAGAACTTTTTGATTGTTAAACTTATGATTTAAGGCTTAGTTCATCTTTGGTTATTCGAAGGGCTTCATCGTAACCGGTTTTATTACAGAGCATTACATGGCAAACATAATAGAAGTGTCCTTCTTCATTGTAAACACCGGTAATTTTGCTCAGGGCAAGCAGTTCGTCTGCAAGCATTTTGCGGTTATTCTCAGATATTGTGGTGTTTTTGAATTCAATAAGCAGTTGCATCAGAAACAGCATGGAAAGGTACTCTCGCTCTTTGCCTTGTTCATGTAAACGTTCTGTAATACGGACCAAAGCCAGAAAATCACCTGCATTGGAGTAGTCCAGGAAAGCAGAGATTCTTTTTTCTATTGCCAGTCTTGTTTTCTTATGAGAAATGTGGCTTTTGGGGAAATGGATAATATTGCTGGGGGTCCACTTATCTTTCATAATGGGAAATTTGCTGTGCATACGATACAACCACAAAGATATAAAAAGGCAATTGGAATTTCTTCAATTACAATATTTGTAAATGAACCCGCAAACTAACGCAGGTTTAACGATTTGAAGCCATAAAATATACTCAATGGTTAAGGGACAAAAAATATCAGTTGTCAGCATCAACAATTGGGCAGATTGGGAAAAAGAGCTAAAGAACGCCTTTATCGTATTTCTTCACTCAGCAAATTATAAATTTTCGCTGGGAAGTGGCAGTTCTTACTTGGTTAAACAAATAATTGATGCGGAGAAGAAGCTTCATGGCAAATCAGCACTGGAAAAGGAAATACAAAAAATAAAGAAAACCCCCGTTTGTGGTGTTCAAATTACGAATGGCGGAAATTTGCCGGGCTTGTTTCAGACCCCAAAAGATGATTCAATAAAACAATATCCGAATTTCAACAAAATAGTTCATTGCGTTATTCCCGGTCCAAGAATAACTAATTTTGAATCGAAGGTAAAAGAAATGCTTTCAGAAGCTTTTTCAAAAGTTACCGATGCTTATAAAGAGCAGGATAAAGAGCTGTTCTTTGTTTTACCGGTAATAGGCATCAACAACTTCGGCTACCCCGTTGATTTTATGTTTTCCCTATACGCAACCCTATTAAACGAATGGGCAAATTCTGAACAAATAAAAGGACATATACTAATCTGGGTGAATGAAAGCTTAGTGGAGAAAATGCGTTTAATGATTGGTGAAGAAATATAAAATATTGATTATGATCACGTTATTAACAGCTCTATCCCAGAATTTAACAACTAAAATAAACATCCTTTAATTAAGTGTAAATAATGAAAACAGCAATTCTTGATGTAGGCGGCACCTTGATTGGTGCACCAAATTTGTTTGAAGAAATGGCAGACATTTTTAACTCTACGGTTAATAGAAATCAAATCATTAGCGATTTAAAAACAACATTCAACCAAAAATTCAAACTGCAAAGAGAAACCGATAACGAATTTCTTACAGTTGAACAGATTATTGAACAAACACTAAATGAGATTTCAGTGAAATACGATAGTGGCGATAAAGGTCAATTTGCAAGAAGTCTTTACCACGATGTATTTGTTAACAAATCACACCTTTATCCTGATACTTTGCCTTTTCTTAAAGGTTTGAGAGACGCAGGCACTCGCATCCTTGTTGCCAGCGATGCTGATGCATGGCTGATTCATAAGGAGTTTGAAAAGTTTGAAATTGCAGATTATTTTGATGGTTATTGTATATCAAGCAATGTAAACGCCTACAAACCCACCGATAAGTTTGTTAATGCTTTCAAAAGTAAATTTTCTTTTGACAC
>PWNY01000086.1 GCA_003557805.1 Bacteroidales bacterium
AGAAGAAAAAACGTATGATTACAACACTGCCATGGAAACCATTAAAGTGATAATTGGGTTGGGTTATGAAATAACCAGGAAGCATTAATATACTCCCCATGAAAACCATCCGCATCTTCATCTCTTCCACCTTTCGCGATATGCACTCGGAAAGGGATTATTTGGTGAAGTATGTTTTCCCAGAGCTAAGAGAGCGTTGTATGAAGAAAGGATTGTACCTGGTGGATGTGGATTTGCGCTGGGGTGTTACACAGGAGGAAGCAGAACAAGGCAAAGCATTGGAATTATGTCTTGACGAAATAGAAAACTGTCGTCCCTTCTTTATCGGGCTGTTGGGGGAACGCTATGGATGGACACCCGAGGCCTACCAGTTGCCCGACCACCCCAGGTTCGACTGGATGAAAAACTTTGAGTCCGGCCATTCCATTACTGCACTGGAAATCTACCAGGGGGTTCTGAACAACCCCGGGATGCATACATCGGCATTCTTCTATTTTCGCGACCCCGCCTTTCAAAAAGATATCCCCGAAGAAAAACAAAGCGACTTTTGTGCAGAAGATGAGGAGTCTGCAACGAAGTTGAAAAGGTTAAAAAATGAAATTCGCAGGGTATACAAAAAGTATAAACTACCGGGGCATATTACCGAATCTTACACATGCAGCTACAAAGGCATAAAGGTGGATATGAAGCAGCTAAAAAAGCGGCAAAATTTGACTGAAAACCCCGATGATATTGCAGTTCTGAAACAAGCCCTCGACGAAAACAGCATTTTAGGAAAGATAGCCTATGAAAAACTAAACGGTAAGCAAAAAAGAATTGCAACAGACAATGGTACTGTTGTTCTGGGTGGACTGGAAACATTCGGTCATCAGGTTCTCAATGATATCTGGCAGGCCATTGAAAAGAGGTATCCCGATCAAGAGCAGGAAACCGACCCATTGATCATCGAAAATAACTATCATGAGAACTTTCTGAACCAAAGGACAAGATTCTTTACCGGAAGGCAAAATATTTTAAAACAGATATTAACCAGTCTGCAAGACCACAAAATCCGCAAACCATTGTTTGTCGTTGGGGGATCAGGTAGCGGTAAATCCGCCTTACTGTCGGTTGTGGTAAAGGCTTACAGGGAACAAAACCCCTCAGCCTTCACGCTCGCCAGGTTTGTGGGTGCAAGTCCTGACTCACAGGATGTTTTCAGGCTGGTGACAGAAATAGTGAATCAGTTGGAAAACCATTTCGGTATTATTCATGATCCGGATCGCATAAAAAGCCATGAGAAACTATGGGACTATTTTCGCGAACTCCTCTGGAAGATTGGTGAGCACAACCCTTTGTTGATTGTTATTGATGCTGTTAATCAACTGCACCCTTCCCTGGAACCACATTACCTTACATGGCTACCCAAGTATCTTCCTGAAAAAGTTAAGTTGCTGGTAAGTACCACTGAAGGAGATTACGATAAAAGAGCAAAACAATTGGATTTACCGGTAATCTCAATAAAACCTCTTAGCAAAAAAGATATCCGCAATATCATCACCTACCGATTGAGTGAATACCGGAAAAAATTGTCTGCAGAACAAATGCAGATGCTGCTTGCAAAGAAGGAATCCAACAAACCCCTGTACCTTGCTGTTGCCTGCGAAGAGTTGCGTACTTTCCCGCAATTCGAATTCATATCGCAACGCATCGCCGGCCTGTCAGATTATATCCCGGACTTGTTTACGGAAGTTCTTCAGCGGTTGGAGCAAGACCATGGACGGCAACTGGTTAAAGATGCCCTGTGCATGATTGCATGCAGTCAACAGGGCCTTATGGAAGAAGAATTGCTTGAACTGCTCGCACACCCAGGCAAAGAAAAATTTCCTGCCAATACCTGGGCCCGCCTTTACCGGGATATTTCTTTATACCTGAGCAATGCAGGTGAAAACAAAGAAGGGTTGATAAGATTCTTTCACCATCAATTTTCCGATGCAGTTAGAAAGTGTTACCTACCCAACAGCAAAACAGAGAAACCCTATTACAAGCGGCTTGCCGATTATGGCATGGCACAGTTCGAAAAAAAGCCCGAGGTGGTGGGGAATTGCTTGAGGTATTTGGGGGTGTATCTTTACCAAACAAAAAATGAGACTCAAATAAAAAAACTTTTATCAGATGTTTTTGCCGATGATTATGATTCTGTTCTGATAAGAGGAATCATTGCAAATGTTTTGTTTGACTATGTTGTAAAGAACAACGATTCGCAAAATGGTACTTTTTTCAAACAGATTATTAATGGGATCAGCAAAAGTCAGTTTTCTTATTGCTGGTCAATTTTTCTGGCGTCCAAGGGTGATGAATATAAAAGGAAAGGATTTACAGCATGGGCAGTTGAGTTGTATGACAGTATGTATGTATCTTTTTTAAGTTTGTCCAGTGAAAACTTCAGTCCAAGTAATCTATTAGGAGTTGCGCTAAGTCTGCATAATTTAGCAGATTTATACGCAGTTTTGGGTAATTCTTCTAAATCATTTTTTTTGTTACAACAATCAGAAGAGATTCTTAATCAATTAATAGCCAAAGATCCCTTTTCTCTTGAGTATCAAAAAGCAAAATCAGTTGTTTGCAATAGCGCCGGAAACATATATAAAAAACACTCAAATGAATCGATTGAAGCACTTTCTTATCATACAAAGGCAAAGCAAATATTAGAAAATATACTTTTTGTTCAACCAAATAATGTAGACGCACACAGAGAATTAGCCATAACGCTGAATTACATTGGAGATATCCATGCTGGCACAGGTGATTTGTCCTCTGCACGCTTATATTTTGAACAAATGTGTCATTTGCTTCAGAA
>PWNY01000168.1 GCA_003557805.1 Bacteroidales bacterium
TGACCTGGGCCCCCAGTACCGACGACGTAGCCGTGTACGGCTACCACATCGTCCGCGACGGCCAGCGGGTGGCCACGGTGCTGCATGACACCATCTGGGTGGACGAAGGCGTTGATCCCACCGCCAGTCCGGTCTACACCGTGCAAGCGGTGGACTGGAATGGCACCCGATCCGCCCCCAGCGCCCCTGCCGCAGCCTGGCACTCTCTCAGCGTCACCGCCACAAGCGTCATCAGCCACACCAGCCCGGCCTGGATCGAGGGTCAATCGGCCCCGGCGACCCAGGCGGTGGAGATCGCAGTTGACGGCACCGAGGCCGTGCCCGCTGTGCGTCTGGGCCCCGCGTTCTGGGGCAGCCCGGCCGCAGACGGCCTACCCTACGGCATAACAACAAGGCAACAAGGGGCCAGGTCACTTCCCGATTGACATCATTCACGTCCCGTTAGGCTCACCCCCCAATAATCAAGGGGCCAGGCCACTTCCTCCCGTTTCGCAGTTTCTCCTCTGATTTGTTTTCCTTCGTGCCTTTGTGTCTTGGCGCCTTCCCGTAATTTCCGACCGGGCGCAGCGTCTGTCTACCGAAGAACGCCGATGTGTCAGGTGGTTATTGAAAAACGAACCAGATACAGCACATCACGATGCCCTATCCTCAATGCGTATCGTCTGGTCATGGTCATCCTTGGGATGAATATCTCGGGAAGGCACAAAGGCACGAAGGCGCAAAGGGAAGAGAGGAAGAGGGCCTAATTAAGGGGCCAGGTCGCTTCCTCCCGCATCACCGACTCGCGCCTTGCCCGGCGGACCACTTATACCTACGACGACAGCGGCCGGGTCCTCACCGAACGCGGCCCGCGCAGCTATGACCCCCAAGACCCGGCCTACGGCCTGATCACCGTCGAGTACGTTTACACCGCCCGCGGCCTGCTGGCACAGCGCATTGAGGCTCCTGGCACTGATGAGCAGGGCATTGAGACCTTCACGTATACCCCCGATGGCCAGCTGGCGATCCGTCAGGACGCCCATGACGAACCGTGGATCACCATCTGGGATCCCTGCTGCCCACGCGTGCTGGCCAACCTTGACCCCACTGGGTCCGGCCAGTTCCAGCAGGCTGATTTCGCAGGTCGCATCACCTATCAAGCCAGCATCACCACTACCGACCAGACCCTGTCCACCAAAACCATCGTCGCCAACGAAGTCACCACCCGCTACGACGGCCTCGGCCGGCCCATCGCCCGCACCCAGTGGCTGGCTCCGCTGCCAGCCCAAGACCCCCAGCAGCCGGCTATCGCCGGCCTGCCCGGGGCGCCGCATGGTGATGGACTGAGCACCTGGTTCGCGTATGATGACCATGTGACCGATCTGACGGACCTCAGCCTGAGCTTCGCCGACGGCAGCGGCCTGCCGGTGGGGTACCCGCTCCCAGCTGTCGATCTGGGCCTGGCCAGCAACGCCCCCGGCAGCGCCGTGGCAGTCCGTGACCCAGCCGGGGCTCTGCGGCTGCAGATCCGCGACGCCGCCGGTCGGCAGATCCTGAGCGTCAGCAGTGACGGCACCTGGCAGCAGATCATCTACGACCTTGAGGTCGACGGTCTGGTCTGGACCCGGGTCGAGGACACCCTGCGCAACAGCAGTACGCCCGACGCCCCATTCGTCAGTCGCCAGGGCTCAGACGGCGCCGGTCGGGTCCGGCGTCAGCACGATGCCGAAGGGCACCTGACCGAACACATCACCGCCGCCTTCAGCCGCCGTCAGCGCAACGCCCTCAACGACAGCACCGTCCAGCACCTGGACTACGCCGGTCGGGTGACCGGCAGCACTGACCCCATCGACCCGGGCCCATCGTTCACCTACAACGCCGCCGACCAGATCCTGACCCGCACCGATGCCCTGGGTAACACGACTACCATGGTCTACGATATCCGCGGCCGCAAGATCGCAGAAATCGACCGATTGGGTCAGCCCACGACCTTTGCCTATGACGCTCTGGGCCAGCTGACCAGCATCCGCGACGCCGACGCCCAGGCCCCGGAGAAGATCGACGACCCGGCCTACACCACCCGCTACATCTACGACCCGCGCGGCTTGCTGCTGCGCGAGGCCTTCCCCGGCCATCCCGACGACGCTGCTGACCCGCTGCCTGCCGGCGCCCCAGACTACGACGCCCGCGTCTACAGCTACGATGCCATCGGCCGTCTGGCCACCCGCGCCGACCAGAGCGGCATCATCACCACCTATACTTACGACCACGCCAGCCGTCTGACCACCCGCAGCTACAGCAGCGGCGCGGCCGACGACACCTTTACCTACGACGCCGCCGGTCGCCTGGACGTCGCCACCAGCGGCCGCTACAGCAATCAAGTCCAGCGTCAGTACACCCTCACCGGCCTGCTGGAGGCCGAGACCCTGACCCTCGACGGCCAGGACTACACGGTCACCTACAGCTACGACGCCGCCAACCGTCTGGCCAGCCTCAGCTATCCGGATCTCCAGGGCACCCTGGTCAGCCGCAGCTACACCGCCCGTGACCAACTGGAAACCCTGCAGCTCGGCGACCCGGCCAGTTCCCTGGCCAGCTTCGCCTACGACGCCCTGGGCCGCGAAACCAGCCGCAGCCTTGCCAACGGCCTCACCACCGCCCGCACCTGGCGGGCTGATCACCGGGTGCAGACCATCCATGCCCCCGGCGTGGTCCAGTTCTCCTACGACTATGACCCCAACAAATGACTAGCGTTGCTTCAAGCCGCGGCGCGACGGACATTGACTGTCGCGGTTGACGTGGTTGCGCCGCGGGTTGAGGCAACGTGGGTTGAGCATGGCCCCCTGGGTAATTTGCTCA
>PWNY01000191.1 GCA_003557805.1 Bacteroidales bacterium
GAACTGTTACATCACTTGCGAAATCTTCCCCCCAGTCGGCAGGGTGTTCAAAAGAGGGTGGACATACAAGTTGCGGTGGTGTATCGTCAACAACTGTAATTACCTGTATACAGGTGGTAACATTATCAGAAATACCTGTAATTGTCCAGGTAACAGTAGTAACACCTACAGGATATGTCCCGCTGGCATCCTCCTCGCTTACACCGTATGGCGAGTCATGACTTATGGTATGCGGGCAGGGGTCAACCACATTGGGTGCGGGAACACTGACAAATGCCGAACACTCTTCCTGGTCTGCAGGTGTGGTTATTATCTCTTCCGGGCATTCCACAAGAGGAGGGTCAACTGCCCGTACTATTACAACCTGGGTGGTTGTCGCCGTATTGCCACAATCATCCGTGGCAGTCCAGGTAACTATGGTCTCTCCTGGAGGGAATACCTCAGGTGCATCATTTGTAAGGGTTATATTCTCCGGATCACATACATCAGTGAAAACAGGGGGTATGAGTTCAACATCCTCCTCCTCAACCTCACAGGTTTCCGGATCGGGGCCCACAACTATCTCAGGTGCCTCCTCGACCAATACGGGCGGCTGGGTGTCAACTATCCTGAAAGTGGCTACTGTCGTAACATAGTTCTCACAATCATCCGTTGCTGTAAATGTTACTGTTGCAATACCGGTGTTGCCACATAATGGAGTAAGTTCAACAAAGTCATTGGTCCATACGATCTCCCCCCCGCAGGGGTCACTTGCCTGTGCACCGCCATTGTCATTCAGCCAGTTGTTCAGCTCCTCTGTATTACCCTCACCGTCGCACTCTACCGCTATATCTGATGCTTCAATATCTATTACCGGAGGGCTGTTGTCGGTTATGGTGATTACCTGTGTGTATATTTCACTGGTGTTGCCACATTCATCTGTTACTATCCAGGTATTTGTGATAACACCCTGCGTGGAACATTCGTCTCCCGCTGTGAAGTCGCCCGGGGTTTTAATAATTTCAAGTGTAGCATTATCATCACAGTTGTCAGTTGCCACCGGTGCCAGTTGCTGGGCCGCTTCCAGGGCCTCCAGGTCTGAGCACTCGATATAGCGGTCGAGTTCGCCCGGTTCTGTTGTCCAAACAGGTGGCTGGGTGTCCTGAATGATAATAGTTGCTGTTGCAGTGCCAACATTTTCACAATCATCAGTAGCCGAGAAGGTGACAATTATCTCCTTGTTGCAGTACTGTGTGCCCAAACCGTCAAAATCGTTTTCAATTGAGAGGTTCTCGGTATGGTCATCCACCGCGGTTGCCTGGGAAAGCCAGTTCTGAACAAGCTGAAGGTTATCAGGATCATTACACTCAAGGTAAAGATCATCTGGTGCTGTAACAACGGGTGGGGTGTCATCGGGGGCGACTATGAAGTTGTGTACATATTCACTGCATAATACCCCCTCATCAATATCTGCAACCCTCAGTGAGTACTCACCGGGTTCAGTGGGCTGGAATGATGAGCTGGTTGACAGAAGGTTTCCCTGAGCATCATATGAGTCATACCATTCGTATGTATATGTTGCCCCCGTAGGATAGACAGTTGCTGTTAACAGAGGGATTGCATCCTGGCAGTATGCCCCCGGGTCGTGGTCAAATTCAACTGTGATCTCATCCCTTACATAGATTACAACAGTGTTACAGGCATGTGCTATATCCTCAACACAGGGGGTTTCCGGGAGGCTACCGCATACCTCGTAATGAATTACCGGCGGTGCATCATCATCAGGAAGAAATTGTGGGTTGTCGCATTCCGTGCATGAAAGGTAATGGTCATAATCTCCCGGCTCGCCAGGATATACACTCTGCCAGACAGGGTTCTGAACATTCCCTTCTACCAAAAGGTCGGTGTTGCAGCTTACGCGTGTCTCAATTTCCTGTTCGACAACAACACCTGCAATTGAACGGAAATAGTAATCCTGCCTGTCCCCACCGGGCTTGCAAAAGGTAAATAAATTGAAGTCCCCGCCCGGAATACAAACAATATTTCCGTCTACCAAATCAATATCATCGCAGTTTAATCTCCATTCATGAGGTTGGGGAGTTGCACCGCCAATTAATATTTCCAGACCAACGGCACCCGGATCAAGCCTTATGTTAAATGAAATACACCTTGAATTGGCTCTTGCATCGCAACAAAGATCTTCTCTCTGCTTGTCTTCAAGTAATCTATAACCACTTGGCTCACCTATTAAGTCTATCGTATAGAATGCATCCTGTGTTGCACAGGGAGAACAGCCGCATTCATCCTCTATTATAATGGTTTGAACAACATCAACATAATTACCACATTGGTCCGATACCCTGTAAACATATTCAAGCATATAGGGGCAGTAACCTGGCTGATCCTCAAGCCCGTGAGGTATCTCATCATAAACAATAACCGTAACAGGCCCCCCGCAGTTATCAACTGCCTCCACAAGAGTTGTATCTGGGAAAGGGATATCTTCCGGGCATGGAACCACAATTGGCTCGTCGAAATAATCCAAATTCAGAATGGTGGGAGGTGTGGTGTCCCTTACCCTGATTGTCTGTACCCTGCTGCGGGTATTACCGCTGCAGTCGGTTGCAGTCCAGGTCCTTTCAATATTGTAATCCGGCGGGCAGGGCCTGTCAATTATATTATCAGTATAGGTTATGGTTACCTCCCCGCCACAGGGATCTGTTGCTGTTGCCTGACCGGTAAGGCTAAGGTCATCAGGGTCTTCATCGCATTCGATATCAATATCCGAAGGGAAGTTGTCCCAAATTGGTTGCTGGAGGCTTGCTACTGTAATTAACTGCTCTTTGGATGCGGAGTTAC
>PWNY01000327.1 GCA_003557805.1 Bacteroidales bacterium
TAATCAGCGTCTTAATTTAGACAAAATAAACAAAACATGATCAAGAACAACCGAAGGCATTTCCTGAAGCACCTTGCAGTGTTACCGGCTGCCGCGGCAATGCCCAAAACATTGCTTTCGGAGGTGTTCAGGGATACATCAGCCAAAGAGAGAACAATGGAAGCAAACCGGAAATCCTACTCCCCACCCTATATTGAGATGCAAAAAAGCGGAAAACTAAAGGCCCGGGCCGAGATTCTGCACGAGCGAATGAGGCATTGCGACCTCTGCCCAAGAGATTGCAGCACTGACCGGATCGCGGGGCAAAGAGGCGACTGCAGGGCACATGCGACCCTGGAAATATCTTCGGCAAGCGCACACTTTGGGGAAGAGAGGGAGCTAGTCGGCCGCAGTGGTTCGGGGACAGTTTTTTTCACCAATTGTTCCATGCACTGTGTCTTCTGTATCAATTATGAAGTAAGCCAGCTGGGGCACGGCAGGGAGTATAGCACGGATCAGCTTGCAGAAATGATGATAATGCTGCAAAGAAGGGGTTGCCACAATATAAATGTGGTGAGCCCGACACACTACCTGCCACATATCCTCTTCGCCCTTGACAGGGCCGTAACAATGGGGCTAAACATTCCACTGGTATACAACACAAGCGGATGGGAAAAAAAGGAGGTACTGGAGTTCCTGGACGGTATAGTGGACATATACCTTACCGATTTCAAATACGCTGATCCGGAGGCGGCCGACAAATACTCCCCCGGCGCAGCCTGCTATCCTGAAACCGCAAGACTTGCTCTGCTGGAAATGAACAGGCAGACAAAAGTGGCAAACCCTGATCCTGATACAGGGCTAATATACAGGGGGTTGATGATAAGGCACCTGGTAATGCCAGAGAATGTGGCAAGGAGCGACAGGGTTATGAGGTGGATCGCAAACAACCTGCCCAAAGACACTTATGTGAACATTATGTCGCAGTATACCCCCATGTACAAGGCATTTGATTACCCTGAAATTGCAAGGCGGCTTTACAGGTCAGAATACAATAATGTTGTAACAGTAGCGCGCTCTGCAGGGCTTACTAACCTGAGGCTGCAGATGCAGTGAGCAAATACACTTTAGCCAAACTTTACCAGATACCTGGAGGACCGTACCTGAAGGGGCTTGAGTACCTGCCAAATGGTGAGTGATGCATATTAAAGGGAGAAAATGGATCGTAGCCCCTGGAGTAGTTGAATTCGGCACCGAAGGAAAAGTTCTCGGAAACCTTAAAATCAAAGCCAAGGATCAGGCCCATCGGATCCTCTGTCATTTTTCCCGGAAAAGCCATATCATGCCTTACCTCAAGCGTGTTCCTCTCAACCCATGAACCGCCTGTAATGGTGAGCCTGGGGTTAAGCTGGTAACTGCCAACGGCAAAAAGTGTTGTTGACATAAACCTTCCGGTGGAATTATCCCCAAACAATCCCTCATTGCCACCATACAACATGCCGGGCATATTGTTTGAGCCTGATGTTGTAAATAAAGCCCCTGCCTTTAAACTCCAGTTTTCGTCGAACTGCCATCTCAGGGCGGGGAAAACAGTCTGGGTAAAACCGCTTCCGAAAGCAGGGGAAGAAGAAAATCTGCTGCCGATCCCCAGTGAGAACTCTGGCAGAGGGGTCTTTTCAGAACCATCCTGCGCATATACGCCACAGCTTAAAGCCATGCTGAGAACCAGGAACAAAACCAGAAAACTGCCGTGTTTCATATAAATGATCATTTGCATAACAGTCACATTCCAACAAATATAGCACATCCGGCTCTTTTTTCAAAGCCAAAAAATCAAAACACTTGCTTTAATCACCCCCTTTGCCTACTTTTACATGGATACATACATTCTTAACCGTTAAAATCATACAGGTCATGGGGAAAAAGTACAAATACGGCCTTGTTCTCAGCGGAGGCGGCACAAGGGGATTTGCCCATCTCGGAGCCATAAAGGCACTCGAGGAGAACGGGATAAAACCCGGGATTATATCAGGGGTAAGTGCCGGTAGTATTGTCGGGGCACTCTATGCCGACGGCAAGGGGGCCGAAGCAGCCCTGAAGTCACTGTTAAACAAGAATCTGCTGGGTTTTTTAAGGCTTGTTTTCCCTAAAAAGGGCCTTCTTAAAATGACCGGCTTCGAGCGCACCCTGAAAAAGACTCTCAATGCCAGGACTTTCGAAGAACTCAGCATACCCCTTATTATACACGCGGTCAATATCAATACAGTGGAGTACACCCGGTTTGAAAAGGGTGATCTTGTGCAGGCGATCAAGGCATCCTCTTCCATTCCAATAGTTTTCCCCCCGGTTGACATAGATGGCTACCAGTACCTGGACGGGGGTATTGTGAACAACTTCCCGGTTGAGCCTCTGGTGGATAAGTGCGATACTGTGATCGGCATAAACGTAAACCCCGTGGGCGAGGAGCACAATATAAACAACCTCCGGACCATAGCTATCAGGTCATTCCACCTATCCATGAGGAACCACGCGGAAAGCCGCAAGGATAAATGCGACATCTATATCGAACCTGAAGAGGTTGAAAAGTTCGGGATACTGGATCTTTCCAGTGCGAAAGAAGTTTTTGAGATCGGTTATAAAAAGACCATTGAAGTATTGAAAAAGTCGTGAACCTGAACTTTTTCCATGCCATATATCTAAATTTTTTGCTTTCCGGCCCGGTTTTTTGGTTGTTGTGCTGGCACAAACAGGGATACCGGAAAATTGTATGATTATAATGCATCAAAGTTCTTACATTTGTATGTCGTTTTGCCGGTCAAACAATAAATG
>PWNY01000118.1 GCA_003557805.1 Bacteroidales bacterium
AAATCAGCAAATCAGCAAATCAGCAAATCAGCAAATCAGCAAATCAGCAAATCAGCAAATCAGCAAATCAGCAAATCAGCAAATCAGCAAATAAGCAAATCAGCAAATTAACTAATTAACAAATTAACCAAAAATGGGTTACATAAAATTTGATAAAACACAGCTTATAAATTTAGAATATAGCTTGCGTAAGGAGCTCGTGCGATCTAATCGTGCCGGCGCTTTTTCGTGTGCCACCATATTGGGTTGCAACACCCGGAAATACCATGGATTGCTTATTTGTCCTCAACCGCAATTGGATGGCGAACTCCATGTGCTGTTATCAATGGTTGATGAAACAGTTATCCAGCGCGATGCAGCCTTTCACCTGGGTGTAAACAAATATCCGGGCAAATTTCATCCCAAGGGACATAAATACGTGCGTGATTTCTCAGCCGATATCATACCAATTGTTACTTATCGCGTTGGAGGTGTCGTACTTACCAAGGAAACCCTGTTTGTGGCCGAAAAAGAGATGGTACTGATCCGCTATACGCTGGTTGAGGCGCATTCACCCACAAAAATTCGCCTGCAGCCATTCCTGGCTTTCCGCAACATACACAGGCTTAGTAAGCGAAACATCGACCTCAACACAAAATATGATGCTGTTGAGAATGGCATCCGGGTAAAAATGTATGATGGCTACTCAGACCTTTACTTACAGCTTTCCAAAAAGAACATGGAATATGTTCATGCTCCCGACTGGTACAATGACCTGGAATACATTAAGGAAATGGACAGGGGTTACGAACACCACGAAGATCTCTATGTGCCCGGTTTTTTTGAGCTCCCGATAAAAAAGGGAGAGAGCATTGTTCTTTCGGCTTCAACAAGCCAGGTTTATCCGCCGGTTTTGTCCAGGCTATTTAATAGTGAGATCAAGAAACGCAGACCCAGGGATTCATACGAAAACAGCTTGTTAAATTCTGCTGAACAGTTTTTCAAAGTAAACAACGGCACGGTATCCATAACCGAAGGCTATCCTTGGTATGATCATTCGGGCAGGTTTACGTTTATTTCTTTACCGGGCCTGGCATTGACTGATGAAAAAAGCAGTCTTTGTAAAAAAGTGCTTGATCACATGGTATCCATCATGAATGGTCCGCTGTTTCCGGAAAGCTATCTTCACCAGCAGCCTGTTTACAATGCGGCCGATACGTCGTTATGGTTCTTCAGGGCATTGCAGCTATGTTTTGAAAAGGATAAAAAAACAGTGATTTGGGAGCAGTATGGTGAGATAATGAAGCGCATTATCGAAGGCTATGCAGCAGGCACTGAAAATGGGATCAGCTTGCATGATAACGGACTCATACACATCGACCCCTCTGTGCAGAACCTCACCTGGATGAATGCTACGATTGATGGTCGGCAGGTATCGCCGAGATATGGATATGTTGTTGAAATCAATGCGCTATGGTACAATGCGTTGCTTTACGTTGCTGAGCTGGCCGGTGCGGCAGGCGAGAGTGATTTGGAAGCAAAGTGGCACGCAATTGCAGACAAGGCTAAAAAAACGTTCAATGACCTCTTCTGGCATGAGGGAGGAAACTACCTGGCTGATTATGTCCATGATGGAAAAATGGACCTTAGCATAAGGCCTAACCAGATCATTGCAGCAGCCCTACCCTTTTCAATGCTTTCTTCACAACAAAGCAAACAAATTCTTGACCTCGTTGTTAAGAAGCTGTTAACGCCACGTGGTTTACGCACGCTATCTCCTGAAGACCCGCGCTATAAAGGCATATATTTCGGTGATGCTTATGCCAGGGATTCTGCCTTTCACCAGGGCACTGCCTGGGTATGGCCACTTGGGTTGTTTGCTGATGCATGGCTCAACGTATATGGAAAGGATGCGCTTGTCTACATAAAAGAGATCTACAAAGCTTTTGAGGAAACAATGGTGGAAAACGGCATAGGAACTGTATCAGAAGTGTACGACGGTGACCCGCCCCACACGGCCGGCGGCGCCATTTCGTATGCGCCCAGCGTGGCAGAACTTCTGCGCATAGGCCACATAACAGGGGCTTTCAAAAAAGTACAAAAATCAAAGAAATAAACCCAAAACAAAAAAGCAAATGAAAGTGTTGATGTTTGGATGGGAGTTCCCACCACATATTTCCGGAGGACTAGGCACAGCCTGCTATGGCTTAACCAAAGCACTGATGAAAGCAGGAGTTGACATACTGTTTGTCGCCCCAAAGCTTTTTGGCGACGAAGAGCCCGGCAGCATTCGCCTGATTAATGCCTCTGATGTAGCAGTGGATGTCAGAGATGAAGTTTACAAATCCCATCTCAACAAAATCTCTTTCATGGAAGTCGATTCAACCCTGCTTCCATACGCCAATGAAGAAGAGTATTACCATATTGTAGAACAGATTGAAAGCGGAAGAAGCCTTGAACAACTCAGCCTTCATACACAAAAGTTCCAGTTTTCAGGAGGATATGGGAAAAACCTGATGGAAGAAGTGCGACGCTATGCCATCGTTGCCTCTGCCATTGCCCGCGACAACGATTTTGACGCGATTCATGCCCACGACTGGTTGACTTACCTAGCCGGTATTGAAGCCAAACGGATCAGTGGCAAACCCCTTATTGTTCACATGCACGCAACCGAGTTCGACAGGTCGGGCGAGAACATCAACCAGCAGGTATATGGAATAGAACGCGAGGGTATGGAGGCTGCTGATGTAGTGGTGGCCGTGAGCCATCTCACAAGAAATGTCGTGATCAACCGTTATGGCATTTCTCCCGATAAGGTGGTCACTGTCCATAACGGCGTTGAACCTCCTGTAG
>PWNY01000348.1 GCA_003557805.1 Bacteroidales bacterium
CACCCAGGTTAAACTCTGCATCACGTTGAATTACCGTCTCGTCGACCTTTGAGAGTAAAACATGGTGATCCCCGTCAAGAGCCGGTTGCTCAGAAATAAGCAGTCCGTGGTATTTACGGGTGTTGCAGCCAATTATGGTTGTACAGGAAAAAGATCCTGATCTGTTGGACCTTACCATCTCCTTTTGAAGGGAGTATTCAAGATTTATCAGCTGAGTCTTGTCAAATTTTATATATCCCATAGTTATCACATGAAAGGTAGTATAGTTGATATAGGCTGTGCTTTCTGACTAATTTAAGTAAAATTTGGTCAAAAAAGCCTAATTCAATAAAAAAATTCAGTAAAATAATGGTAAAATCAAAGTTCAGGCTGTCCGCCCAATATCCATGCTGTATACCAAAGATCACCCGTTACCTTTACAGCCCTTAACATTCTCTCCTCAACCATACCGTCAAGACAATCATGCAGCAGCTGGCAGAACTTCATTGAAAATTGCCTGTCTGCAGCACGTCCGCGGATTTCATGGGTAAATATCCTGTCATGGGATAACGATTGATAAATCGTGTCATAGCAACTGTATATAATTTCCACCATGGAGTGGCTCTCTTCTATTAGTTTCCATGCAATGTCAAGTGTGTTTTCCACATACTCTGCCCTGCCTGCAAAATAACTGTATCCCCCGGCGTAGAGCTCAGGCAGGCGTGTCTCCCAAAGGGAGTGTATTCCTCTTTGTTCAGGCCTGAATCCATTGTAATATTTTGTTGTATGCAAAGGCGTGCATGCATCTGCCACATAATGGCCCAGGTGTGCTGACAACCTGAGTATCCTTTCTTTGTCTGCTTCGGCAAAGGCAGCGGATAGCCGGCCTACCATCCTGTCAATATGCCATGGCAGCACCCCATAGGTATACAAGGTGTCAGCCGTATACTTCTCAACAGCATCTTCCCACCTTCGTGGCATAACTTCAAAAGGATCTTCACCATAATGGTCAATGTCAATATAATGCCTTTCAGCTTCTCCCTCTACCACGTGAGCAAGTTTGTCCGGGTCTACTGAACGTTCTGAAAGAAATTCAATATTTGCCCTGAAAAAGCTGAACATGGGGGGAGGAAGGGTAAAAACGGCCATATGGTTTATCTTGCGGTGTGCAAAAAAGCCAAAAGAACTTCCCTGCCCTGATCCGGAAAAAAAAAGCAGGCATGCGATAAGAAATGAAATTGTTTTTCCCCGGCTGGACATATTTTAAAATACTTTCAGATTCAGAAGTGTGTAAAATTAGGATTTTGTTACACTCCTGCTGATTATAATATCCCAAACGGAATCATCAGGATATTTGGTGGAAAGTAAGGTTTGGGCATATCAGGCCGGTACAAGACATCCCTCCCTGTAAACCGGTATTACCGAAGTGGAGTCAATTTGAAAGCAATACTCCAGTATGTCGTCCAGGCCAAGGCGCCTGAGCCTGTGCCGGTGGGCAGCCTTTTCTATATACTCCAATGGGTCCTTGCATGCAAGCTTCCAGAGGTCAATGCTGGCAACTGCAGAATCACATACTGTATGGTATCTGCCCCCGGATTCCTTTATGATCTTTTCTGCGGCCGCTCCGGCAAACAGGGTGTCTTCCATACTGAACCTGTTTTTCCAGCCGGCACACATTATTATAACCTCCTTCTTGCTGTTGATTGCATAGCTGCAGACCGCAGAAAGGTTTGTGTATGCACCTATAATGACCTCATTGCCGCTTTCAGCAGCCAGTTTTATCGCCTTGGTACCGTTGGTGGTATTCATGGCAATAACCTTACCCCTTAATCCGGGCTCCATGAAGTTAAATGGGGAGTTACCAAAATCGGCACAGTCAAGGGTTTTGCCATCCCTCTCCCCGGCTGAAACAAAACCCTTCTGCTTCCAGTAGCGGCTTTCTTCGAGGGTTTTAACCGGGATTATTGCCTTTACCCTGTTCTCAAAAGCAGCGCATATAGCTGTAGAAGCCCTGAAGATATCCGTAACAATTACAAGCGAATTCTCCTTTTTAAACAGAGGCCAGGACAGTGGCGAAAAGCAGACCTCAATACTGTATTCACCGGTTTCATTGTACATTTTATCCTTTTTTATAAAAGGGGAGTTTAACCACCTCTGCTCTTAGTGCCTTGTCCCTGATCTTAACAAACACCTCACTGCCCGCCTTGGCAAACGGTTTTGAAACATACCCCATGCCTATCGGCTTTTTTAGCGTGGGAGACATGGTTCCCGAAGTAACCTCCCCAATGGTGTTACCTTCTGAATCAAGGATTTCATAACCTTTTCGCGGTATTCCCCTTTCAGTCAACTCAAAGCCGACAAGGCGCCTTTTAATTCCTTCGGTTTTCTGCCTTAGCAATACATCCTTGCCAACAAACTCCTTGTTGTCAGTAAACTTTGTTGCCCATCCCAGCCCGGCCTCAAGCGGGGTAGTAGTGTGATCAATGTCATTCCCGTAAAGGCAGAGCCCTGCCTCCAGCCTCAATGTATCCCTGGCAGCGAGACCCACTGGTTTTATACCATACTCTTTGCCTGCTTCCAATACAGCATCGTATATATCAGGCCCATCTTCATTCTTGAAATAGATTTCACAGCCTCCTGACCCTGTATATCCTGTGTTTGAGAAGATCACATCATTTTTGCCTGCAAACCGTATCACACTGAAGCTAAAAAATGGCATCTGTTCAACATCAGAGTCCGTGAGCTTTTGCATCGCCTTCATAGCCAGGGGGCCCTGAACTGCAAGCTGCGAGATATTACCGGAATCATTCTTCAGTTCAGCCCCGATATTGCTGTTCTGCTTATTGACCCAG
>PWNY01000278.1 GCA_003557805.1 Bacteroidales bacterium
CTTTGCCCTTTTCACCGGTCATATTTTCAAAACTGATCCATCTTGAATCAAGGTTTTCGGAATATTCAAAAACATGTTCGGGGTATATTGATGTGTTATCATGGGATTCACACCCGATGATTAAAAGCAGAGAAAAAAGTAAAAATTTTAAATATTTCATGTGTTTATATCAGATTGATTTCTAATGTCACATGTAATGTCCATGACGGGAATAATCATGCGCCTGTGTGTCAATACTTTAACCCTGTTATGGTCATTTCATGTGTTTTATTGGGCATATGTTTAAAATATCCATGTTTTTTTATTCGAATCTAACCCTTAAAAAAATATGGCTTTAAGCCTCTTTAGGGCATATTGGCGAAATATAGGGGTTTTGATTCACAATCGCAGACCGGGAAAAACTTTTCCTCATTCAATCCAAAATACTATTTTACTGTTTTCTAACAGGCACTATTTACGAATCCTGAACTCACAGAACAGATAGAGTCAAACCCTAACCAAATGGGGCTCTTCTACTTTTAATTGAACACTACTGTATAATCCCGTTAAATCATGGTGAAAAACAAGCATTGTTTGATACTCAAATTCAAATTTCTGGTTATCATCGGTTTTAATCTGTTATTGGCCGGTGGATGGGGAGTGCTATCATCTTATGCCACAACGGACGATGAAACCGATGTGATCTCAGAGTGGCTTCGATATACAGATGTTAAAAATTCCCTGTATCATCATTTTGCCGGTCAGGCCCAGGAAATGTTGGATCAAAGAGAGCAAAGAGTCAAATCCATTAACACCCAAAGACAGTGGCTGCAATATCAGGAAGAGATTCGGGCAACACTATATGATATTGTTGGTCCTTTTCCCGAAAAGACTCCGCTGCACCCCAGAGTAACAGGAGTGTTGGAACGTCCCGATTTTACAGTGGAAAAAATTATTTTTGAATCACAACCCGGATTAAATGTAACCGGAGCCCTGTTTTTACCGGGGAATCTGGACAAACCTGCTCCGGCCATCGTTTATGCCAGTGGACACAATACTCCCTATGCTTTCCGGTCGGAGACGTATCAGCATAAAATTATCAATCTGGTGAAAAAAGGGTTTGTGGTTTTTGCATTTGATCCTATTGGACAAGGTGAACGATTGCAATATCTGGATAAGGAAACGGGACGTTCCAGGCTGGTTGGTTCAACTAATCAACACTCTTATGTTGGAGCACAAATGTTTCTGACCAAAAGTTCATTGGCCAGGTACATGATCTGGGATGGTATTCGTGCTGTCGATTATTTGCTGACACGCAGTGAAGTGGATCCGGATCGCATCGGTATAACCGGTCGCTCCGGTGGCGGAACACAGGCTGCCTATGTCGCTGCTTTTGATGATCGTATTTATGCGGTTGCAACGGAGAACTGGATCACCTCTCTGGGATATTTGTTTCAATCACGCGGTCCTCAGGATGCCGAACAGAATTTTTATCACGGTATAGCCCATGGCATCGATCATGCCGATATTTTATTGGCATGCATGCCCAGGCCTTTGCTGCTCATTGCTACAACTCGTGATTATTTCAGTATTCAAGGGACTCGGGATTCATTTGAACAGGTGAAACAAGGGTATCGACATCTGGGCAAACCAAATCATGCCTTGATGGTAGAAGACGATCACGGACATGGAAGCACCAGGGCAAACCGGGAAGCGATGTACGCTTTTTTTCAGAAACATCTGGATCAACCCGGATCGTCCGAAGATTTGTCGATTCATCTCTTTGAAGCGGAGGAACTTCATGCAACCGAAACCGGACATTTGGCAACCTCGGAAGGGGGCGAATCCGCGATTTCGGTGTATAGCAGAGAAGCGGCTTATTATGCCGGTGAACTGGTGAAAAAACGCGAAAACCCTGAATTTTTTGATTCACAACTCAAAAAAGAAATTCAACAGCTGGCGGGATATCAACATCCGGAAGTCTGGCATCCGGTTGTATTTGCCGGACAATACCAGAGAGAAGAGTATGTAATGGAGAAATACTTTATCAAAGGAGAAGGAGAGTATCCGATACCATTTCTGTTATTTCGACCACATAAAAAAAATAATGAGCTGATAATCTATCTGCATCCAGAGGGAAAAGCTTCTGAGGCCGGCCGAGGCAAGGATATCGAATGGTGGGTTCAAAAGGGATATACCGTTGTTGCTCCGGATCTTCTTGGCACAGGGGAAACAGGGCCGGGGCTGCCACGCGGGGCTACACGCCTGAATCATGTTTCTTATCACAAATTATTTGGGGCCATTCAAGTAGGGCGAAGTATCAGCGGTGTCAGAGCGGGAGACATTAACCGGCTCATTTACTCAGTTGATTCCATGCAATCCATAGACATGGATCGTATAACCGTGTTGGCAAACGGACTCCTGACACCGGATGCGTTACATGCCGCTGCATTTAATACAATGATAGATCGGTTAATTCTGACCAATCCACTTTTGTCTTATGAATCTATTGCCAGCCATTCAAATTATCATCCGAAATGGGCGCATTCACTGGTTGCCGGTGCATTGACCACCTATGATCTGCCGGATCTGGCAGCATTGGTGGCGCCTCGTCCTGTCTTGTATGTCAATATTCAGGATGAACAGATGCGGCCCCTGTCCATTCATTCCGACCGCGTTCGTGATACTTTCAAAGGTGTCTATGCATCGTATAAACTTCGAAAAGCTGAAAATTTTCCGGTTATACTGACAGCAAGTGGAGACACAGAGATAAGTGAAAAAATCGGTGAATGGATGGAAAATAATTAAAAAAGTTATTTTCTATCCTCTTTTAAGGTCTTTGAA
>PWNY01000313.1 GCA_003557805.1 Bacteroidales bacterium
CCTGAAAACTGTTTTTGGGGTGCCTGAGCAATGACTTTAACTGCTCAAGCTCATCCAGCCTCTTGTAAATGAACTCCTCTGCAGCCCTGCCGGTGACCGCCTCAACCCTTCGTATTCCCGCTGCGATCGCACCTTCGGACACAATGGAGAAAAGTCCTATCTGGCCGGTGGTATTCACGTGGGTGCCACCACACAGCTCTGTTGAAAACTCTCCCCCGAAAGAGACCACCCTTACCTTCTCACCGTATTTTTCACCGAACAGGGCGGTTGCACCCATGCCGTCGGCCTCTTCCATGCTCAGGTCCCGGTGCTCTTCCATGGAGATGTTCTCGCGTATCTTCTGATTAACCAGCTGCTCCACAGCCCTTATCTCGCCGGTTGTCATCTTCCCGAAATGGGAAAAGTCAAAACGCAGCCTCTGGTGGTTCACCAGGGAACCCTTTTGTTGCACATGGCTTCCAAGTACACTCTTCAGTGCCGAGTGCAAAAGATGGGTGGCACTGTGGTTGTTCTCGGTCAGCCTGCGCTTTTTGGTATCCACCGCCAAAACCACCTTATCCGGCCAGTTTTCGGGTATGCGGGGCATTACATGTATAGTGAGGTTGTTCTCCTTGAGCGTGTCAACAATGTCGTATCTTTTGCCGCCAGCCTCCATCCAGCCACTGTCGCCTGCCTGGCCACCGGCCTCGGCATAGAAGGGCGTGCTGTCGAACACCACGTGGTAGAGGGTCTTCCCCTTAACTTCAGCCCTGCGGTATTTTACAGGCATTACTTCAGCCTCAAGCTGCTCATAACCCAAAAAGGTGGTATCCTCACCCCTGGGATTAAGTTCGTTCCAGTCATGGGTACCGGTAACGGCTGCTGCACGGCTTCTGGCCTTCTGCTCCTCCATTCCCTTTCTGAACCCCTCCATGTCAACCTCAAGTCCCTTTTCCCGGGCCATGAGCGTTGTGAGGTCAACAGGGAAGCCGTATGTGTCAAAAAGCTCAAATGCGAAGCCCCCGTTGATTACCTTCCCTTCAAGCGCTGCTGTATACTGTTCAAATTTCTGTATGCCGGTTTCCAGGGTCCTGAGGAAGGTCTGTTCCTCCTCTGCTATGACCCGGGATATCAGATCCTGCTGAGCCCTGAGTTCAGGAAAGGCATCACCCATATGGGTTACCAGTACCGGTACAAGGCTGTTCACAAAAGGCTCCCTGAAGCCCAGGAAGGTGTATCCGTACCTTATCGCCCTTCTGAGTATACGCCTTATAACATAGCCGGCCTTATTGTTGGAGGGGAGCTCACCGTCGGCTATGGCAAAAGAAACCGCCCTGAGGTGGTCGGCAACCACCCTCATGGCAACATCTGCATCCCCGCCACTGCCATACTTCTGCCCTGAAAGCTTCTCAAGAGTGCTGATGTATGGCAGAAACACATCGGTATCATAGTTGGAGGTCTTTCCCTGCAGCACCATGCAGAGTCTTTCCAGGCCCATACCGGTGTCTACATGTTTTGCAGGCAGGTTTTTAAGGCTGCCATCCGACATGCGGTTGTACTCAATAAACACCAGGTTCCATATCTCTATCACCTGCGGGTGGTCCTTGTTCACCAGCTCTGCCCCGTCTTTTTTGCGGCGCTCACTGTCGCTGCGCATATCCACATGTATCTCCGAACAGGGACCGCAGGGTCCGGTATCACCCATCTCCCAGAAGTTGTCCTTCTTTGGACCGTACAAGATCCTCTCTTCATCAAGAAAGGGCTTCCACAGCTCCAGGGCCTCCTTGTCAGGCTCCAGGCCTTCATCCGGGGAACCCTCAAAAACAGTTGCGTACAGGCGGTCCTTTTCGATACCGTATACACCTGTAAGAAGTTCCCATGCCCACTCAATGGCCTCCTTTTTGAAGTAATCCCCGAAGCTCCAGTTTCCAAGCATCTCGAACATGGTGTGGTGGTAGGTATCGTGCCCCACCTCCTCAAGGTCATTGTGCTTGCCCGATACGCGCAGGCACTTCTGGGAGTTTGCAACACGGTTGTCGGTTACAGCCGAGTTTCCCAGGAAAATATCCTTGAACTGGTTCATGCCCGCATTGGTGAACATAAGTGTTGGATCGTTCTTTACCACCATGGGGGCCGAGGGATAGACCCTGTGCCCCTTTTCCCTGAAAAAGTCCAGGAAAGTCGCCCTTATCTGCGATGCTTTCATTAAATTCCGGTTTTTTTACAGATTTTTTTCATCTTTAGGCGTCAAAATTACATGATTTTTTTTAGTTTTGTAGCATGGTGTAGTGTTGTTAAAGCATTGGTGTAACTCTAACAGCTTTTTACAGAAAATCTTACTAAATTAATACTCAGGACAGCCTATATGGGAAAAGTTCATTACAGATTCAATACCAAGTCCCTGGCAGTTGAACGTGTCAAAAGAACTTTCAGGGACAGGTTGATGGTATTTGTACGTTATCTTCTGGCCGGACTGGTATTCTCCGTGATAGTGCTCATTATCGGGTTTACCTTTTTCGACTCGCCCAAGGAGAGGATGATGCGCAGGGAGATACAACAGTTCCGGACTCAGTACCAGATCATGAACGACAGGCTCGAGGTGCTGGAGAATGTCCTTGCGGACGTCCAGGACAGGGATGACCAGATCTACAGGGTCATATTCGAGGCGGAACCGATCCCCAGAACAATCAGGGAGGCTGCATTCGGAGGCACCGACAGGTACCAGCACCTTTCCGGCTACCAGAACAGCGAGCTTATGTCACGCACCATGCAGCGCATAGACCAGCTTGCCAGCCAGCTTTACATCCAGTCAAAGTCATATGACGAGGTCTTCGAGATGGCCCTTAACAAGGCTGATATGCTCTCGTCAATACCTGCAATAGTGCCGGTATCAGAGGGAACCAACCGCCTGATGTCGGGCTACGGCATGAGGATACACCCGGTATACAAGACAATGAGGATGCATCACGGTGTGGATTTCACCGCGCCTGTGGGCACCCCGATATACGCCACCGGCAACGGTGTGGTGATCAGGGCGGAAAGGAACAATCACGGATACGGCCTTATGGTGGAGATAGACCACGGTTACGGCTACATTACAAGGTATGCGCACATGAGCGAGATAGAGGTCAGGCGCGGCCAGGAGGTTAAAAGAGGTGAAGTAATAGGAAAGGTTGGTAATACCGGTACATCTACGGCTCCCCACCTGCATTATGAGGTGCACCGCAACGACAGGTCGGTAAATCCAGTGCAGTACTTCTACAATGACCTTACACCGGAGGAATTCGAGATAATAATCGAAAGGGCCTCCAGGATAAACCAGTCACTTTCTTAGTTTTTTCTGTCTTTACTAAAAGGGCATGATATTAATAGAAATGCCCCTGTAGTCTCTTTTTGACCGGAAGAGCCCTGAAATAATATCAATTTTTCGATTCAAACCGGAATATTTACATGAATTTTCCGGTTTAATTCCTTGTTTTTGCATAAAAGTATGCACAAATAAAGACCATGGTCCAGAGAATTCAGGGAAAAACATCAAAAAACCGGCAAATCCGGAAAAGTTGCAGAAAGGTATATCGCACTTTTGGAGAAGGCTTTCATAGTGTTTCACCTTGGAGCCTTAAGCCGTAACCTGCGCAATGAAATAAAAAAAGGTCGCAAGATCTATTTCTTAGACAATGGCATTCGGAACAGTATAATAAACAACTTTAACAACCTGGAGTTCCGCAACGACAAAGGGCAGCTCTGGGAAAACTTCCTGATCTGCGAGAGAATAAAGCAGATGCATTATAATCAGGTTTATGTAAACCGCTATTTCTGGCGGACGCACAGCCAACAGGAAATAGATTACATTGAAGAGAGGGATGGTATGCTGTATGCATTTGAGTTTAGGTGGTCTGATAATAAGCGGATCAAGGCCCCGAAAAGCTTTATGAACGCATACCCGGGGTCCAGCTTCAGCAAAGTTCACTCAGGAAATTACGGGGACTTCCTCGGCTTCTTCTGAAACTCGAATAAAACATACAGTATAAAAATCTGCTTTCTTAAAAACTGAAACTATTTTCTTATTTTTACCGCTCAAACAGTGTCATGATGGCCAGAGGCAGCGGGGAAACAACCAGGATCTATTACTCCATAGGGGATGTAGCCTCCATGTTCGGGGTGAACACTTCCCTTATACGCTTTTGGGAGAAGGAGTTCGATATTATCCGCCCCCACAGGAACAAGAAGGGCAACAGGCTCTTTACCCAAAAGGACGTTGATAACTTTCACATGATCTACCACCTTGTAAAGGAGAGGGGGTACACCCTCAGGGGGGCCGCTGAAAAACTCAGGAAAAACCCCGGCGATACTGCCAGGGACATTGAGATACTGAAGACCCTTAAAAACACCAGGGAGTTTCTTTTGGAACTAAGAGCAAAACTATAAAAAAGGGGAGGCGGCCATTTGCCGCCACCTCTTTTTAATACCTGTTCATTAAATATCACATCCTGAAAAAAAACTATATGGTAGCAGCAGTCAAGAAAAAACTCAATGAGTCCAAAACGGCAAGATGGGTTGTGCTTATAGTGGCCAGTTTTGCCATGGCAACCAACTATTATTTTTACGATGCCCTGGCCCCGCTAGCGGACCTTATCCGTATGAACCTGGGCTTTAGTTCAACTGAGTACGGCTTTTTCATCTCGGCATACTCAATACCAAATGTTTTCCTTGCCATGGCGGTACTGGGAGGTATCATCCTGGACCGAATCGGGATCCGGATAACGGGCTTTTCTTTTATATTCCTGATGGGGATAGGAGGTACCATAACCGCATACGGTGCCTCCGATACATTTCTGAGCGGGGGGTTCGGGTACAACTTCATGAATTCATTTTTGACATCATACTCCCCCGCACTTAAGATGATGTCTCTTGGCTTCTTTATATTCGGGTTAGGTGCAGAGACCAGCATTGTGGTTCTGTCAAAGGTTATTGTAAAGTGGTTCAAGGGAAAGGAGCTGGCCCTGGCCCTTGGCCTTAACCTTGCTATCGGCCGCCTGGGTGCGGCACTCGCATTCACCCTCTCCCCAAGGCTCATATACCCCGAATGGACCACCGCGATATGGTTTGGGGTACTGCTGCTGTGGCTGGGACTTCTGGCATTCATGATATATATGATACTGGATCTGAAACTGGACCGCCAAGTGGAGATAGATGTGAAGGACCCTGAAGACGATTTCAGGTGGAAGGACCTCAGGGACCTTGTTACCAACCGCTCGGTGATATTCATAACCATGCTGTGCGTTACCTTCTACTCGGCAGTCTTCCCATTTTTGAAGTTTGCACCCGACCTGCTAATGAACAAGTTCTCCATGCCCAGGGCCCTGGCCGGTGATGTGACCTCCTACCTGATGTACGGTACCATACTGCTTACACCCCTGTTCGGGTGGGTGGCCGACAACAAGGGAAAGAGTGCCACGCTGATGTACCTGGGCTCTGCACTCTTGATAATAGCTCACCTTATGTTCGCGAAGACCTATATCGAGCCCCGCATCCCCATTGTGCTGCTTGGCATTGCATTCTCCCTTGTGCCTGCCGCAATGTGGCCGGCGGTTACCAAGATAGTAAGGCAGAGCAAGCTGGGAACCGCATACGGCTTTATGTTCTCTGTCCAGAACATCGGGCTCTGGATCTTCCCGATAGTTATCGGGGTCGTGATCGACTCTTCCAACCCCTTCTACCGAACCGAGATACAGGCCGGGGAGTTCACCCAGGTTCAGCAGGAAGGGTTGAGGTATTCAGGGAGGTATATTGACCGTAAGGGGGAGCCCAATGCCAATATGGCAATAAACATAAACAGCTCGGTTTTCGCTGACAATATCAGCGGCGATATCATTTGGAGGGAGATACATATGGTGGAGACAGACAGTGACGGCCGCTTTGAGATAGAGTTTGGCCGGGGTGATGTTATCTCCGATGTGGAATTCGGCATGCTTGAGGCCGGCATCGACTATCATGCAGAGCTGATGGCAAGAAGGCGGCAACAGGACGTTATGCTCTACTCCGGTCCTTTCAGCGCAGACCAGGAGGGCTATTTCAGGGCTTCTGCAGAAAGCGCATACCAGGAAGTTTTCTCTGGCACCCTGAGGGGCACACTCAGCCTGTTCGACAATGATACCGGCAATATGGTGTGGCAGGAGACCGTCAGGTTCTACGTTGATGATCAGGGAGGGTTCGAGATACCAATGGGGTACGGGAGGCTGGTGCATGCCGACCACCGTTACTTCGGCCTGCACCGCGGAACAAGGGAGGCAGAGGTGATAAAGCCACTGGATTATACCAACGCTATGCTTGTCTTCTCCCTGCTTGGTTTCGTGGGCCTTGTGTTCGCATTCCTGTTAAAGCGTGAGGACAAGACATCAGGCTACGGCCTTGAGCTCCCAAACAAGGATATGGAATAAAGCAGCAGTATGATAGTTATCACGGGCGCAGCAGGCTTTATAGGAAGCTGCCTGGCAGCCGACCTGGACCGGGCCGGCAATGCTGGACTTGTACTGGTTGATGAGTTCAGCCGCAAGGATAAGCAAAAGAACCTGGAAGGCAGGCGCTTTGCAGAAAAGACCGGCAGGGATGAGATTTTCAGCTGGCTGGATAAAAACCACAGCAGGGTTAAATTTGTGATCCACATGGGCGCAAGGACTGATACCGCAGAGAAAGACCCACTGGTATTCGACAAACTTAACCTTGGCTACTCAAAAAGGCTATGGCAGCTCTGCTCCAGGTTCAGGCTGCCGCTTATTTATGCATCCTCGGCAGCCACCTATGGCAGCGGTGAACTGGGATACAGTGACGACCACAGCCTCATTACCAGGCTGAGACCACTGAATGAATATGGAATTAGCAAGCACCGCTTCGATATCTGGGCCCTGGGGCAGAAACAGGCCCCACCGTTCTGGGCCGGTCTTAAGTTCTTCAATGTTTACGGGCCCAACGAGTACCACAAGGGCAGGATGGCATCGGCCGTCCTGCACCTTTACCGGCAGATCACCGAGAACGGAAGGGTGAGTCTGTTCAGAAGCCACAAAAAGGATGTGGAGGACGGACAGCAGAAAAGGGATTTTGTTTACATAAAGGACATTGCATCTGTTTGCCGCTTCCTTATGGAAAAAAGACCACAAAGCGGGATATACAACGTGGGAACAGGCTCGGCAAGGAGTTTTATTGACCTTGCACTTGGCACATTTCAGGCAGCGGGCAAAGAGCCTGCAATCAGCTTTACCGACACACCTGCAAGCATACGGGACAATTACCAGTACTACACCTGCGCCGATATCTCCAAACTGCGCTCTGCCGGTTACAAAAGGGAGTTTTACTCGCTTGAGAACGGGGTTAGGGACTATGTGACCAATTACCTGCAAAAGGGGCTCTGTTACTAACCCCCTGTATTTTTATCTTTATTGGGTATTTCCTCTTTTTGGGGAATATTATCTTTATTGGAAATATCCTTATTGTTGATATTACTCCCTTTATTGAAGATATCCAACTCATTTATCCCGTGGTGCTCATGGGGAACACCCTGCCCTGCCACGTAATGGACAAGATCGGGAAAGAATGCCCTGAACTCGGCCCCGAACTCCTCGTAGTTCTGCAATAGTTCATCGACAGCTGTCTCCATACCACTGTCAAATGGGGTGCGCCTGGCCATACCGCCGAAGTTGAGGCTCAGCCTGTCAGGGTCAGCGTAATTGACCAGCCAGTTGTTCTCTATCATAAAGGGCAGTATGTAACGGGCCCTGGGAGGCAGTATATCCACACTGTCGCTGAGGATAGCATATGCGGTCTCAACATAGGCGGCAAGATTATGGGATGAGTAATCCTTCCAGTTGCTGGCCAGGAAGTGGTCGTAATACATATCCACCACCACCCCGGAATAGAGCCGGTATTTACCCCTTATCCTTGACTTGCTCTTTTTAACCACAGGGTGTGCGTCTGTATACTCGTCTATCTTGCGGTGAAGCTTTATACCCCCGGCAATACCCGGGCTGTAGCCGTTAATCTGCTGACCCTTGACCATGTCGGCAATGAAGTTGCCGATGATGGTCTCCCTGTCATTGCCGGAAAGATAGAGATGTGCCAGAAAGTTCATATAGATCCCCGCCCTTAACAAATTTAATAACTGCAATATTACAACAAAGTTTTTTAGATTTGTAGCTTTATGTATTATTCAAACAGTTTTAAAAAATATTCACATGCACAAATTGCTACTACTGGGTGATGAGGCCATTGCCCAGGCCGGAATAGATGCGGGCATGTCAGGGATATTCTCCTATCCGGGCACGCCCTCCACTGAAATTACTGAATTTGTCCATGCATCCGGGGAAGCCAGGGAAAAGGGGATAGTAGCCCGCTGGGCCGCAAATGAAAAAACAGCCGCAGAGGCTGCACTTGGTATGTCATACGCAGGCAAGCGCACCATGACCTGCATGAAGCACGTGGGGCTCAACGTGGCAGCGGATGTATTCCTTAATGCCTCCATAACCGGGGCAAACGGGGGTATTATCTTCGTTGTTGCCGACGACCCCTCGATGCACTCTTCGCAGAACGAGCAGGACTCAAGGGTGTATGGAAAGTTTGCGATGGTGCCCATACTGGAACCATCAAACCAGCAGGAGGCGTATGATATGGTACACCTGGGCTTTGATATCTCTGAGAGGTTCAGGGTACCGGTAATGATCCGGATCACCACCAGGCTTGCTCACTCCCGGTCAGGGGTGGTCCGCAGGGATGGCAGGGAACAGAACAGCCTGCGCCTTCCCGGAGACCTGAAACAGTTCATACTGCTGCCTGCACTTGCACGCAAAAAATACCAGTCCCTGCTCGATAACCAGCAGGCCTTCCAGGGACTTTCAGAAGAATCTGAATACAATACCTATACCCCAGGGGAGGATCACTCCCTGGGCATAGTGGCATGCGGGCTTGCATACAACTACCTGATGGAGAACTATCCTGACCGTAAACCGCCATATCCCGTGGTCAAGGTGTGCCAGTACCCCCTGCCGTACAACAATATTAAAAAACTCTACGATGAATGCGACAGGATACTGGTAATAGAGGAGGGTTATCCCGTAGTCGAGGAGATGCTCTCAGGCTTTGTTACAGAGGGCAAGAAAATAAGCGGGCGTCTTGACAGCAGCCTTCCCAGGACAGGAGAGCTGAACCCTAATATCGTGGGTGAGGCCCTTGGCTTTAAGACCGGGGAGCTTTTAAAGGTACCCGGACTGGTCGCAAAACGCCCTCCATCCCTGTGCAAGGGCTGCCCCCATATCGACTCCTTTTTGGGTCTTAATGAGGCCATGGAGAAATATGGAAAAGGAAAGGTGTTTTCAGATATCGGCTGTTATACTCTCGCGGCACTTCCGCCATACGAGTCGATAAACACCTGCGTTGACATGGGAGCATCCATAACTATGGCCAAGGGTGCGGCAGATGCGGGACTGGCACCGGCAGTAGCGGTTATAGGGGATTCAACATTCACCCATTCGGGAATCACAGGGCTGCTGGATGCGGTGAACGACGGCTCGAACATCACCGTGGTGATCCTGGACAATGCAACAACGGGCATGACCGGAGGACAGCCCTCCGCCGCGCTTGACAAGGTAGAGGATATCTGCAGGGGTGTTGGAGTAGAAGAGGAGCACATCCGCGTTATCAAGCCCCTTCCAAAAAGGCATGAGGAGAACACCAGGGTGTTTGCCGAGGAGCTTGCCTACGACGGGGTGTCGGTAATAATACCCCGCAGGGAATGCATTCAGACACTAAACAAGAGAATGCGGCAGAAATTCAAGGACAAAACCAAAAAAGCTGAATAGTGATGAAAAACGATATAATACTCGCCGGAGTCGGCGGCCAGGGAATCCTCTCAATAGCAGCAATAATAGGTTATGCCGCGGTTCAGTCAGGCCTGTACCTGAAACAGGCCGAAGTGCACGGCATGAGCCAGAGAGGCGGGGATGTACAATCGCACCTGAGGCTCTCCTCAGAGGAGATAGCCTCCGACCTTATCCCCCTGGGCGGGGCAGACATGATAATCTCGGTGGAACCCATGGAGTCGCTAAGGTACCTTCCCTACCTGAAGCCCCAGGGGTGGCTTGTAACCAATACCGAAGTCTTTGTAAACATCCCCAACTACCCTGAAAAAGAGGATGTACTCAAGGAGATAGCCAACCTTCCAAGGCATGTTTCCCTTGACGCGGATAAGATTGCAGGGGAGATCGGGAACAAAAAGGCGGCCAATGTCGTTGTTCTTGGGGCGGCATCGCCATTTATCGATATCCCCTTTGAAAAACTGGAGGAGGCGGTGGGCTTCCTCTTTGGCAAAAAAGGTGATGAGCTGGTAGAGATGAACCTGGCAGCGCTCAGGGAGGGACGCAGAATAGCAAAAAGCAATACTGGAAACTAAAAATATAAAGCTATGATTAGCAACAATTTCATTGAAAGACATAACGGTATCAGGAAGAATGATGAAAAGATAATGCTTGAAAAGATCGGGATCGAATCGACCAAAAAGCTGATAGACCAGACCATCCCCGAAAGCATCAGGCTGAAAAAGGATCTTGATCTTCCCGACGGGCTCAACGAATATGAATATATAAACCACCTTAAGGATATAGGCGCTAAAAACAAGATATACAAGAGCTTTATAGGCATGGGTTACTACAATACCATCATGCCGGGGGTAATACAGAGGAACATCCTGGAGAACCCGGGCTGGTACACCTCATATACCCCTTACCAGGCAGAGATATCCCAGGGCCGCCTGGAAGCCCTGCTTAACTTCCAGACTGTAATCACCGACCTTACAGGTCTTGAGATCGCCAATGCCTCCCTCCTGGATGAGGCCACAGCGGTGGCTGAGGCAATGATCATGCTGTTCAATGCAAGGCCGAGGGATGCTGTGAAAAAGGGTGTAAACCGGTTCTTTGTGTCCCGGAGGATGTTCCCCCAGACCATAGATGTGCTGAAAAACAGGGCCACCCCCCTTGACATTGAACTGGTCATTGAGGACCACCACCAGGTAAATCTTGATGAGAGCTTCTTTGGGGCTATTTTACAGTACCCTGACCAGTACGGCTCAATAAATGACTATACAGATTTTGTATACCAGGCCAAAGAGCTCGGGGTACGCATCGCAGTTGCCGCAGACCTGCTGGGACTCACAATGCTCACC
>PWNY01000080.1 GCA_003557805.1 Bacteroidales bacterium
AGTTCTTTTGGTTAATAGTCAACAAAAGCCCTTCCGGTCCTTCCCCGAAGGGCTTTTACTTTGCCCATGCTCCATAAATTATCGCGAATCCTATTCCATGAATTATCGTGATTCATCTCACAGGGTAGCACCCACATCCGTCGTTGAAAACGTAAGATCAGATCCCACCCATGCGATGGATTGGTTGTCGCCGGCGGTAACATCACCAAAGACCACCGTGTCGCCGTCGCTCATACTTACAATGGAAAAGTCCTCACCCTGTTCAATCCTGCCGATTACGTAGGTATCCACACCGCTTGTGTTCGAGGCATTAAATATGCCGGAAGCAGGGGTGCGCGCCGGGTTGAACGTTTCGCCAAGAAGGCTGTGG
Source organism: Bacteroidales bacterium (assembly GCA_003557805.1). Lineage (GTDB taxonomy): Bacteria > Bacteroidota > Bacteroidia > Bacteroidales > UBA7960 > PUPG01. The sequence continues at coordinate 371 of PWNY01000080.1, forward strand.
TCATCGCTTCCCGCTACAGTATCGTATTCCCACCCGAACTGAATGGTTTCAAAACCGGAAATGGTTGGGTTGGCACCGACGTTGGTCTGTACTCCGTCGACTTCAGCCATCCGTACAAGGTTTCCGTAGATGGCGAGAAGGTCGTCATCACCTTCCGCCGTCCCCGTCATTGTATCCAGGTTGCTGCGAAGCAAATTGGCCGCGTTCATCGCCAGTGTCAGGTCACCTTCCAGGTTTTCACCGCTAACGGTAAAAGACGGGGTTTGCGGTACATCGGGCAATGTCGCGATTTCGTTTACATGAAAGGCAAGATTTTGGGTTCCTTCGAATTCAAGCGTAGTCACGCGTTCTCCGAAGAAATTTTGAACAACGTTACTGGTATCCCGACGCCCTCCGGAATCTATTGTAAGATCCCGGATTTGGCTCTGAGTGGCTCCTAGATCGGCCACATTGAGGGAGCCAACGGACAGTGTGCCATTAATGCGAGCAGTGTTGTCGATATAAATGGTGGCTTCCGCATTATCAGAACCCTGAATAGCGATAGTTCCGAAGTCCTGATCATTGTTGCTGTTACCACTTCCGAGCGTCTGGTTTTTACCGGAAACAGTCACCACTGTGTCGTCAAAATCAATACGCTGAAGCGTTGTGTCAACATTGCCGGTTGCGACGATGATATTCTCAAGGCCCGGCATATTTCCACCAACCACGTTCTGTACAGTGTCATTGTCTCCGGCGACGACTAGTGTCTGGATGTTTTCGAATCCGCCAAAAGCCGTGGGACCTTCAACTGTAGTGGAGTCAATTTCAACGATATTGTTATCGCCATCACCACCATCTACATAGATGTTTTGTTTCCATGGAGCAAGGCCTGTACCGTCATCATCACTTGTAGAAAAGTTGATCCGGTCACTTTCCAAGCCGCCGAAAATTGAAATCTGGAAGTCCGGATCCTGGGATACAGGATTGTCTATGTCGATGGACAGGTTGCTGCCGCCATCGCCCAAGAGGTATTCGAACTCAACAACGTCTTCTGCGCCATCAAGATATTTGTCGAATACACGTGGTGTTAGGCTGGCGCCTACAAACAGTTCAGCATCAAAACCGGATGCATCAAATACGCGCACGTCAATAAGGCCGTTGTTTCCCAAACGGTCATCCGTTCTCGTTGACACACCATCCGTATCGATTGTACGGGAACCCAAATAAAGATACCCGTTCGCGCCCCCTTCTAGATGAGACAGGTAAACTTCTTCCAGCTGCATTTCATCTTCATAGGACAAACCCGGTCCAAAATGCCCGTTTTGTGATAGCATCGTGGTGATGTGACTGTCGCGGTCCACTTCAACGTTGAAAATTTCAACGCCCCTGCCTCCGGACATTGCGGCAATGTTCAGAATGCCGCCTCTAGAGCCAGCGCCTGCGCCATCAAGAATGATATCGGTTTCGGTGGGACCTTCCACGGCAATCGGTTCGCCGATGTCAATGCGGTTTCGCACATCAATACCTGAAAAACGCAGATCCAAAGACTCAGGATCGACCTGGAAAGTACCGCTATCGGGATCGGTTATCACGAAGATGCCATTGCCCTGGTGCTCGACTTCAAGATTGGCAAGCTCGTCCGCATCAGCAAGGGCTGCAGCAATAGCTGTTTCAAGCTCCGCCCATGTGTTGGCGTCTGCCATGTCGTCAGATGCGAGCAAGTAGTCTTCATCGTTAAACACAAATTCGATGCCGCGAAGCGTCATGTTTTCCAACTCAAAATCCGCCGGATCCTCACCGTCCGTGATTTCCTGGAGGGTTATCGTCAGCGCGGAATCCGTATCACTAATATCCCCTTCCATGAACAGCGGATTAAAATATGCAGTAAAATCTACGTATGGATCCGTGGCACGCATACCGAAGGTAGTTTCATCCGGCCGTGAACGGATGTCTTCAATCTGTACGTTAGAACGACTGTCGAGATTCCACCACTGCTCGACACCGGCCATATTCCCGGCATCCACCGTCGACTGAAGGGTGTTGCCCTGCAGCGGATCCTGGTGGGGATTCTGGGCGGTCAAAAACACGTTTTGAATATTGCTCGTCGTCGGAGCAACGGCAGGACCTGTTATCTGGAGCCCAACCACGGTTTCAAGAAGGGAGGCGTACAGCTCGTTGGTGCTGTTTGCGCCGCCGTCGAGAACGTCGCCGGTCTCGAGGGTGTTGCTGACATTGCCGAAGCCTGCATCCGCCTGGACGATCGGGGCCCTGAAGGTATTGTCCACACCATCCTGACCAGTCAGATTGTCCTGGAAAACCGTAAGCACGAGATCTTCACCAGGCTCAGTCGGCTCACCAGGATCAATCGGCTGTGCCTCAAGCCACGCATCAACGGCAGCCACTGCGTCCGTCACGCTGTCTGCTGTCCCGTCCACATCCGCGAGGATCCCG
>PWNY01000273.1 GCA_003557805.1 Bacteroidales bacterium
CGGGATAGAGCTCGAAGGTGTAAAGGTCAGACTCCCCGTAACCACCCTCAGTGTCTGAAGCGAACCATGCATTCCTGCCGGAGGCCCCCACTATCATTGCAAATTCATCCCCGTGGGTGTTTATTGGATACCCCAGGTTAACCGGCTCTGACCAGTTACCTTCATCATCCCTGCGGCTCATGAAGATATCAAGCCCTCCCATTCCGGGATGACCGTCGGAGGCAAAATAGAGTGTCCTGTTGTCGTGATGAATAAAGGGCGAAAGCTCATCACCGCCTGTATTGATTACCGGGCCAAGGTTCTCGGGTGTGTCCCATGAACCGTCTTCCCTGCGGTTTGCCATCCATATGTCCACCTGGCCTGAGCCACCCTCCCTGCTGCTTGCAAAATAGATGGTATTACCATCGGCTGAAATTGAGGGCTGAGAATCCCACGAAGTGGAATTTAGCGGACGCCCAGGGTTGACCGGCCTGCTCCAGCGGCCTCCCTCCCTTTTTGAGTAGTAGATATCACAGCGGCCCGTGCCGTCAGGACGGTTGCAGGCAGCAAAATAGAGGTGGCGGCCATCTGCCGTAATGGTCTGTGCCCCTTCATTGCCATCGGTGTTCAGCGGTGGCCCCAGGTTCTCTGCCATGGTCCATTCACCATCCCTGAAATGGCTTATATAAAAGTCCTCGTAGAATGAAGCATGCCTGTCTGATATGGCGCCGTCCCTGGGTTTTTTCCTGGTGAATATCAGGGTCTGCTCATCCGCGGTAAGTGCAGGACTGTACTCGGAGTGCCGGCTGTTAATTGCCGGGCCTGGGTTACGGGGTTCAAAGGGCACAGGCTTGCTTTTTGCCTCAAGGGCGAAAAGGACCCTGTCGAGGTAATCCCCCGCAAGGGACCTGATGTTCCCCCCCGGGCCCTCCATGGAAAGGAAGTCCTGCAGAATGCTTGCCGCCTCTTCATATCGTCCTGTCCTGTATAGGGCCCTGCCAAGGTAATACTTTGCAGAAGGGTAAAAACCGGGGTCAATTGCTATTGCATCAAAATAGGGTCCGATACTAAGTGAGTAATCTCCATTTGAAAAATGTATCTCTGCCTTGAGCAGATGGGCCTCTATAAACTCATCATCCCTGTTAAGTGCCGCTTCAAGATGCCTTAGGGCCTCATTGTAATCAAAAACCCTCAGTGCATCTTCAGCCCTTTCGTAATCGCGCCTTGCCCGCCGGCTCCCGGAGCTTAGCTCCCTGTCCTGCTGGGCATAAAGACAGGTCGACTGAACGGCCAAAAGAACTGTCAATAGAAGGATAGACCTGATCCTGCTCATATCCTAAAGCCTTTGTCTCCCCCGGTGCTGTCAAGCCTAGGGAATATTCATGAATTTATGCGCCTGCAGCGATACCATCCACTGGGGATGATTCTTTACATAATCAACGACCAGGGGGACTATTTCATTGTAACGGCTCCACTCCGGCTGCAGGTAAAGCTGGCACTTCTCCTTTACCAGCATGGCGTTTTGTTCTGCCCACTGAAAATCGGCCCTCTCGTGAACTATAACCTTAAGTTCATCTGCCATATTCAGCATATCGTGGCGGGGAGTGGTATTCCTTTTGGGAGAGAGGCATATCCAGTCAAAATGCCCGCTTAAGGGGTATGCCCCGCAGGTTTCAAGGTAGATGGTCACGCCCTTTTTCCTTAAGCCCTCACACAGGGTGCCGAGGTTGTACATCAGGGGCTCGCCACCCGTGATAACGGCAGCACCGGCAGGAAAGGCATGTACATAGTCTATAATGTCCTGTGTTACCGTAAGGGGATGTACCGAGGCATCCCAGGCCTCCTTCACATCACACCAGTGACAGCCGACATCACAACCCCCTATGCGCACAAAGGCAGCAGGCCTGCCGGTATTGAAGCCCTCCCCCTGTACGGAGTAGAACATTTCCATAACCGGAAGCAGCTGCCCCCGGTCCAAAAGTTCCTTTTTGCCGGGGTCAAGGTTTATGAGCTTGCAGTCTGACAATTTCCTAGTTGTAGATCTCTTTTTTAAAGGCCTTAAGCGTGTTGATCAGCAGGGATGCTATTGTCATGGGCCCGACGCCTCCCGGAACGGGTGTAATATGCGAGGCCTTTTTTGACACCTGCTCAAACTTCACATCACCGATTAGGCGGAAGCCCGACCTGGTCTTGTCTGAGGGTACCCTGTGGATACCCACATCAATGACAACCGCTCCCTCCTTTACCATATCAGCTGTAACGAACTCCGGCCTGCCTATGGCGACAATGAGTATGTCTGCAGCCGAGGTGATGGCCTTCAAATCGCGTGTCTTGCTGTGGCAGACAGTCACGGTTGCATTGCCCGGTTCCTGGTTCCTTGCCATCAGTATGCTTACAGGCTTGCCCACGATGTTCGACCGGCCAAGTACAACGCAGTTCTTACCCTTGGTCTCTATACTGCTGCGCCTTAAAAGCTCGATTATCCCGTAGGGTGTCGCTGATACGAATGAAGGAAGTCCTATGGTCATTCGCCCCACATTAACGGGGTGAAAACCATCAACATCCTTTTCGGGCCTGATACTCTGAATTACCTTCTGACTGTCTATATGGTCTGGCAGGGGAAGCTGCACTATAAGACCATCAATCTCATCATCCCGGTTTATAAAGCCCACCGTCTCCAGCAGCTCCTCTTCAGTGACATCCGGGGGAAAGCGGTATGTCGAGGACTCGAATCCCACCTGCTTGCATGCCTTTGCCTTGTTGTTTACGTAAGTCTCACTTGCCGGATCCTCCCCGACAAGGATGGCTGCAAGGTGTTGTGCCCTGCCCCCTGCTGCCAGCAGCTTTCTTACCTGGTTTGCAATTTCATCCTTGATCTCGTTGGCGATCTTTTTCCCGTCAATAAGTTCCATGTTTTATTGTTTTAAAGTTCCGGCACACTTATCTTTTCATGCCCTGGAGGCTTCGCATCATATTTGCCATCTTGCCCTTGCCCCCCGAAGAGACTGCACGCATCATCTTCCTTGTATCCTCAAACTGCTTTATCAACCTGTTAACATCGCTTATATCGGCTCCCGCCCCTTTTGCTATGCGTTTTCGCCTGCTTCCGTTTAGTATGTTTGGATTGTCACGCTCCGCGGGGGTCATTGAATGGATAATAGCCTCTATGCCCTTAAAAGCATCATCTTCCAGGTCAATATCCTTCATGGCCTTGCCCATGCCTGGTATCATGCCCATAAGGTCCTTCACATTACCCATCTTCTTTATCTGCTGCAGCTGGGATAGGAAGTCGTTGAAGTTGAACTGGTTCTTTGCCAGTTTGCGCTGCAGATTCCTGGCCTCATCCTCATCGTACTGTTCCTGGGCCTTTTCCACCAGTGATACAATATCTCCCATCCCGAGTATCCTGTCGGCCATACGGCGGGGGTGGAAAACATCTATGGCATCGAGTTTCTCGCCAATACCAACGAACTTGATCGGTTTGTCGACAACCGACCGTATGGTAAGTGCAGCACCGCCCCTGGTGTCACCATCGAGTTTTGTAAGCACCACTCCTTCATAGTCGAGCCTCTCGTTGAAGGCCTTTGCAGTATTTACAGCATCCTGCCCTGTCATTGCATCTACCACGAAGAGGGTCTCCTGGGGGTTAAGGGCTTTTTTCAGGGAGGATATCTCATCCATCATCTCCTGGTCGATGGCAAGTCGTCCTGCCGTATCGACGATCACCACATTATGGCCCATGGTTTTGGCATGCTTCACGGCCTTTTTCGATATTCCCACGGGGTCCTTTACCCCTTCCTCGGTGTATACCTCAACATCGATCTGGCCTCCAAGCACCTTTAGCTGGTCAATAGCTGCAGGGCGGTAAACGTCGCCGGCAACCAGCAGCACTTTCCTGCTCTTCTTCTCCTTTATGTATTTGGCAAGCTTTGCCGAGAAGGTGGTCTTACCGCTACCCTGAAGGCCCGCTACCAGTATAACTGCGGGGCTGCCCTTCAGCTCAATCTCCTCATGGGTGGATCCCATGAGCTCTGTAAGCTCCTCGTGTACCACCTTTACCATCAGCTGCCCCGGTGATACCGCATTCAGCACATCCCTGCCCAGGGCCTTCTCCTTGACCCTTTCGGTAAATGATTTTGCGATCTTGAAGTTTACGTCTGCGTCAACCAGGGCCCTCCTTATATCCTTGAGCGAGTCGGCCACATTAACCTCGGTGATGTGCCCCTGCCCCTTAATGACCTTAAAGGCCTTCTCCAGTTTATCGTTAAGATTGTCAAACATATCCCTGTCAATTGTTTTTTGCAAAATTACCAATTATTATTGAAAGGGCACACAGTTACACACCATGCAGACCGGCAAACAAAAAATACCTTTGGAGGAATGAATGTAAAGGGTTTTATGTTTTTTCATACCTTTGCATATCCCTGGGCCGGGCATTATCCAGGTTGTCGTTAATGCCGCTGTTCCCGGGAATGCACTATGGATACTGAAATGGAAGAAAACTTGAACAAACCCTGGCAGGTCGACAGGTATGAAGAGCTTGTCAGGCAAAACAGTTCCGTATACTTCGACGTGGACGACTTTGAGGAGGTGATCGACCATTACCTGGTGTCAGGATCATACGACAAGTCGCTTGAGGTTGCAAACTGTGCCTGCAGGGTCCATCCAACATCCATACCCCTGATGCTTAAAAAGGCGCAGCTTCTGGTTTCAGTAAACCGGGAGGACAATGCGCTGGAGCTGCTGTCAAGGGTTGAAACTCTTGACCCCTCAAACAACGATGTTTTCCTTACAAAGGGAGCCATTTACTCCCAGCTCAGGGATTACGAGAAGGCAATCGAGGAGTACAACAAGGCGGTGTCGGGAGCAGACGAGCCCGACTACATCTATTGCAACATTGCAATTGAGTACGAGAACCTGGGCAATTTTGACAAAACACTGGAGTACCTTGACAAGGCCCTGAAGCACAACCCCGATAACGACCTTGCAATATATGAGGCAGCATACTGCTTTGACCTGCTGTCGCTTACCGAGGAGGGGATATCTTTCTTCATGAGCCTTATTGACAGGAACCCATACAGCACCGAGGCATGGTTCAACCTCGGGGTGTCATATATTAACGCAGGGCTTTACGAAAAATCGGTTGAAGCCCTTGAATATGCACTGGCAATAGAGCCCGGGCATGAACACTCCTGGTTCCACAAGGGCTACGCCCTCAGCCTGCTAAACAGGCATGCCGAGGCCATAGGTGCATATAATGAGTCAATGCAGGAGGATGAAGCCGACCCCATGAAGTTCTATTACATCGGTGAATGCCATGAGAAGCTGGAGGACTACGAGAACGCCAGGTCCTGTTACCTGAAGGCCATCCGCCTGGACCCTGAAATGGCGGATGCATGGGCAGGGCTCGCGGTATGCAATATAGAGATGAACATACCTGAAGAGGCAATAAGGTATCTTGAAAAGGCACTTACGCTAGATCCAGGCAATGTCAACTACCTTTCCCTCTTTGCAAACACCTGCTACACGCTTGAGAAATTCGACGAGGCCATTAGCGCATTTGAAAAAGCCATCAAGTCCGACCCGGATGATGAAGAAACATGGCTCGAATATGCAGAGGTGCTGTCGAAGATGGAGGAGCACGACAAGGCGCGCAACCTGCTGCTCAGGGGGATGGACATCCTGCCGGACAGCACCGGCCTGCTCTATTTCATGTCGGCGGTGCTTTTCAGGGGAGGCAAGAAAAACGAGGGAAGGTTCTTTTTGGAGGAAGCCTACAGCCGGGATCCTGAAGGTCTTGACAAATTGCTGAAGCGATTTCCTGCTGCTGGCGAGAACCCCTCTTTCATCGATACCCTCGACTCGATAACGAGCTAAGGCAATTTATGTACAACCCAGGAATAATAGCCCATAATGCTTAAAAATCTGCCCGAAAGGGAAAACAAACCAAGAAGCACCGGGGTCACAATGGTCATGGACAAGGGACTTGGCACCAGGCAGGCCCATGACCTGGTAGAGACAGCCGGACACCTCATAGACTTTTTGAAGCTTGGCTTCGGAACTTCATATGTCAGTAAGAACGCTAAGGAGAAGGTTAAGATCTACAAGGAGAACAACATCAGGGTATATGTCGGGGGCACCCTGCTTGAGGCCTTCATAGTAAGGGGCCAGCTGGATGATTACCTGAGGTACATCGACAAGCTGGGGTGCGATTCGGTAGAGGTATCCGACGGCTGCATCAGGCTGGAGAAAGAAGAGAAGTGCAGGATAATCCAAAGGCTGGCAAAGAACTTTACGGTCCTCTCTGAGGTCGGTGCCAAGGATGAGGGGGTTCACCTTGAACCTTCTGAATGGACCGGCGCAATGCAGAGCGAACTGGATGCAGGTAGCAGTTTTGTAATTGGTGAGGCAAGGGAGAGCGGCACCGTTGGCATATATGAAAAGAACGGCAGCGCCGACGATACACTGATCAGGGAGATAACAAGGCTCATCCCCCCGGAAAAGGTTATCTGGGAGGCCCCCATGAAGTCGCAGCAGACCTGGTTTATAAAACTTCTCGGGCCGGGTGTAAACCTCGGCAATATAGCCCCGGCCGAGATCGTCGCCCTGGAAACCCTTCGCCTGGGGCTCAGGGGTGATACATTCTTCGAGTCACTGCCCGAAAACCTCCAAAAGTATAAACTCTGACCAGCCCCCTTGTTAAGCAGGGAAGCGGCAAAGCAGGACGTCTATGAACCAAAGATCCGCCTGGGCATATTTTTTACTGGCAATCAGGGGAATGGCCATGGGAGCCGTTGATGTCATTCCGGGAGTGTCCGGTGGTACCATCGCCCTTATAACAGGTATATACGAAGAGCTAATCAGCAGCATCAGGTCACTTAACGCCGCCCTGTTGAGAATGGTGTTTAAAGAGGGTATTGCTGCCGCCTGGAAAAAGGCCAACGGAAGTTTTCTTCTGGCCGTTGTCACAGGTATCCTTATAAGCATATTCTCCCTTGCAAAGCTGCTCTCATACCTGTTTGAGCACCATGCAATGCTCGTATGGGCATTCTTTTTCGGCCTTATACTGGGCAGCGCATTCTATATAGGGGCAAGGATCAGGACCTGGAACGCAACGGTAATACTGTTTTTTGCCGCGGGTGTGGCCACGGCCTACTATATAACCATAGCCACCCCTTCAACCGGACCTGATGCACCCTGGTATATCTTTATCTCGGGTGCGATCGCCTTCTGTGCAATGGTGCTTCCGGGTATATCAGGCGCCTTTATACTGGTTTTGCTCGGTAAGTACGAGTACATGCTGAACGCCGTCAGTGAACTGAACATCCCCGTACTGCTCCTGTTTGGCACAGGAGGCATAGCAGGTGTGATAGCCTTCTCCAATATTATCGGATGGCTGTTTGGCAGGTATCATAATGCAACCCTTGCACTTCTTACTGGATTCATGGCCGGGTCGCTGAACAAGCTCTGGCCGTGGAAGGAAGTTATCTCAACCCGCGTAAGCAGTTCCGGCCAGGTAGTCCCTGTTCTGGAAAGAAGCATCTCACCATTTAGTTATACGGAGATTTACGGCCAGGACCCCATGCTCCTTCCTGTAATAGCCTGCATACTTGCAGGCCTTGGGCTCATACTGGGAGTGATGGCGGTGCAGGGAAAAAGCCTCAGGAACCGCTCCGTTTCTTAAGGTCCCACACGTAGAGGAAGAGGGAGGTAAAAAATATACCGAAAACTATGCCCACATATGGGTTCGCCCCGTCCACCGGCTCTATGGCCGCCCTGTATATACCAAAGAAGAGGGCACCAAGGCCCGACATCAGCATAAAAAAGAATAAGAACTGGTCAAACGCCTTCTCAAAGCGGTTCTGGACATATTCCGGCTCCTTGCGCGCTGCGGTATTCCCTGGCCTGTAATAGACCCTCCTGCTGAATGTGCCCCTTAACAGCCTCAAATCGTACATCCGTCTTTTCTCACCATCAGCCAGCACCTGGTATGCCTCGTTCACCAGCTGAAAATCCTTTTCCGCCCTGGCTGCCTTGTTTACATCGGGGTGAAGCTGTTTTGCCCTTGAACGGAAAGCCCTCTTTATCGATGCCGTATCCGCATCCCGGGGCACACCTAATACTTCGTAATAGTTCATAGCCTGCTTCAGGTCAGGAGTGCTGCTGACATAACGCCACACCCTACCGAAATTATACATTCCCAACCTAAAATACAAGACAATAAGCTTTTTTTGCAAAAAACTCTTGCCTGGAATAAAAAAATTGCCGTACTTTGCACTCCTTTAAAAAACTTTGGATCTAAATCAGCACAAAAACATACTTAAATGTCACGTATTTGCCAGATAACAGGAAAGAGACCGATCACGGGACATCGCGTGTCGCATTCGAACATAAAGACCAACAGGTGGTTCTACCCCAATATTAAGACAAAGAGGTTCTATGTACCCGAGGAGGACCGCTGGGTAACCCTGAAGGTCTCCACAAAGGGGATACGCACAATAAACAAGAAGGGCATATACGCATGCCTCCAGGATGCACGCAAGAAAGGGTTCATTAAATAGATAATTACTGGTTTTGGGATACTGGAGCTGCCGCATCTGATGTGGCAGCTCTTTGTTTATTAATGTTAAAGAGTTCGCCGTTTGTTTTCTAATTATTACCTTTATGGGCAAATAACCTAATATTTATGCGTTCAGGGGCTATTCTCTTTATACTGGTACTTATAATTGCACTTGCCTGGATCATATCACCCGGGGGGTCGAAAGCACAGGTACAGCAAAGGCGTGTAATACAGTTTTCAGGCCTTGTGCTTACCAGTGACAGCCTTAAACCCCTGCCATTTGCATCAGTATGGGTAAAAGGCACGCGCAGGGGAACCACCACGGATTATTACGGCTTCTTCTCCCTTCCGGTTTACGAGAATGACACCCTTCGTTTCTCATCAGTAGGTTACGGCGATGCCTACTACATGGTGCCCGACACCCTTACAAGGCCAAGGTATTCAGCGGTGCAGATGATGACAAGGGATACTATATACCTTGCCGAGACAGTAGTATATCCATGGCCGACACGTGAACAGTTCAGGCTTGCCTTTATTCATGCCGATGTGCCTTCCGATGACTATGACAGGGCCATGCGCAACCTGGCACGTGCGGAGATGCGTGAGAGGTTCGAGCAGATGCCTATGGATGGTGCAATGACATACAGGCACATGGTGAACCAGCATTCTGAAAGGCTTTACTATGCAGGCCAGGCACCGCCGATTAGATTATTCGACCCCTTTGCCTGGGCAGAGTTCATTCAGGCCTGGCGGGAGGGAAGGTTCAGGAGAGATTAGGCAGGCATGGACAATAATTTCATTAGCCTTCGTTTATTATTTAGCAGGGAGGAAGCTCCCCGGCAGACCATTTTATATTAATCCCAAATATTATTAGGCCCAAAGGGCTGCCAATACAATCCCAGGCTGAAGTGATCAATATCAGGTTGTTATTTTGTCAGTTACTGCTGGTACTCCCGCTCAGCGCACTCGCACAGAGGGCAACAGTGGAGGGCCATATAAAAACTGAAGAGGGAACACCCCTGGGCTTTGTGAACATAGCCGTTGAAGGCACCCCTCTGGGAACGATTAGCGACGGGGAGGGATTTTTCAGCCTCAGGATACCGGCCGGGGAAGAGGTCACCCTGGCAGTTTCACATCTTGGCTTCAAACCAAAATATGTACCTGTCGAAGCCGCAGAAGAGGAGCTGGTCATCATTGATATAATCCTGGAGGCCCTTATAACAGACCTTCCTGATATAGAGGTAAGGGGGAGACAGGTTCTGAGGGGTGACCTTATAAAAATAGACCCGAGGCACACATCCGCACTACCGGGCCCCACCGGAGGAATAGAGGGCCTAATACATACCATGCCGGGTGTATCAACCGCCACCGAACTCTCTGCCCAATACTCAGTAAGGGGCGGAAATTACGACGAAAACCTTGTATACGTTAACGGCATCGAGATCTACCGGCCCTTCCTTGTGCGTTCCGGCCAGCAGGAGGGGCTGAGCTTTCTGAACCCTGAAATGGTATCCTCCATAAACTTCTCTGCAGGAGGCTTTAACGCCGTATACGGCGACAAGATGGCTTCGGTACTGGATATCACCTATATGGAACCCGAAGAGTTCTCGGGCTCCTTTTCAATGAGCCTGCTTGAGGGTTCGCTTATGATTGGGGGAGTTTCAGGCGACGGCCGCTTCTCATATATTGCAGGCGCCAGGTACAAGTCAAACCAGTACCTGTTGGGCACACTGGATACACAGGGGGATTACCGTCCCTCATTTACCGACATACAGGCATTGTTAAGGTACAAAGTCTCGGACGATCTTTCCCTCAGCCTGCTGGGCAACTTCAATGACAATAAGTTCCGCTTCAGGCCGGAGGTACAGCGTACCCGCTTCGGGACCATAACTGAGGTAAGGGAGTTTACAGTCTTTTTCGACGGCCAGGAAGTAAATCGCTTCACCACCTCTACTGCCGCACTCTCCCTTGATTACACCCCAGGTGACGATCTTAGTCTTCAGCTTATAACAAGCATGTTCCAGACCGATGAGAGTGAGAAATTTGATATACTGGGGCAGTACTGGCTGCACCGGGTGGAGACCGACTTCGGGGAGGATGATTTCGGGCAGCCAACCGGAGAGCCTCTGGGTATAGGCACCTTCCTTAACCATGCCCGCAACTACCTTAACGCGATAGTGCTAAATGCAGAGACAAAGGGCAGCTGGAGAACTAACCAGAACGAGCTTCAATGGGGCCTCAGGTTCCGGCACGAGGATATATTTGACAGGCTGAACGAGTGGAACATGATAGACTCGGCAGGATACTCCCTGCCCCGCCACCCTGAGGGTGCCATTATGCTTCAGGACACACTCAGCACCAGGATAAACATCAGTTCCAACCGCCTTTCAGCCTTTGTCCAGAACACATGGGAGCTGGAAAGGCCGCACGGCAGGTACTCTTTCACTGCAGGGGTCAGGGCAAACTACTGGAGCCTTAACCAGCAGTTCATACTTAGCCCCAGGTCAACCGTGCTATACAAGCCGCAATGGCTCGAACGCTGGACTTTCAGGGCATCAGCCGGTTACTACCACCAGCCGCCATTCTACAGGGAGCTAAGGGATATGCAGGGAA
>PWNY01000216.1 GCA_003557805.1 Bacteroidales bacterium
TATTACAATGGTTCAATTCATTAATAATTTTGATGATTTTGAATCTCAACTGGTAACCATAGAAGAAGTTTCGTTCACTGATGCAGATGGAACACTGACATTTGTTAACGGAAATGTTTATAAAATATCTGACGGAACACTTGAAGGGGATTTTCGTGCAACATTTTTTGGGGTTAATTACATTGGTGATGTAGTACCGGTATTGCCTCAAAACATCACAGGTATCCTTAATGAGAGAACATCCACTCCGGTTGGGAAATTCATTACAGCCAGGAACCTGGATGATTTTGAAGAAATACCGCCAGGTGATCCGACTCTTTTTGCATCACCAACAAGCCTCTCAGGTTTTACTTATGTTGAAGGAGAGGGCCCCTCAGACCCCCAGTCATTTCAATTAACCGGGATAAACCTCGACGGAACAGATGTAACGGTAACCGCCCCGGATAATTTTGGAATTTCAGAAGATGGTTCGAAAGGCTATGGTGCAACAATCACATTCCCCGCTTATGACGGCACTGAAAAAACAATTTTGGTACGCCTTAAAGAAAACCTCCCGGTGGATACATATGATGGCAATGTTACCGCCACAGGTGGTGGTGTAGCTGTCGGTGATGAGGCTACGGTTGCTGTAAGCGGTGAGGTAACGGAGCCGCCGGTAACCGAGGTGCCGTTTCAAACTACATTTGACAGTACTCAAAACTGGATAGACTTAGAACCAACAGGATGGACGGGATACAACCCCAAAGCTTATTCTGAAGGTGGATGGTATTTTCATAGTACACATGCTGTCCGAGGTACTCTTGATAAGGAGCTTTTTGACGGATCAAACTATGCCTTTCGCTGCCGTGGAGATTTTACTTTATACAACCAAGCACCGGTTACAGGTATGACTGGATTCTCCTTTCAATTTCGACACTGGATGACCTCCCCTGGCTTAGATAGGGATTTCAGGATTAGTTTTGATGCTGGGGCATCCTGGACTACCATTGAAACCATAAACAGAGATTGGTTTGAAGAGGGTTTTGATGGAGCTTATGAAGAATATATCTACTATTTTGAGGAAGAAAAGGCTTTTGATGCTGAGGAATTTAGAATTGAAATATTGGGAGGCAATAATGATAACAATGGCCGCATCAACATCGGCCAATTCAAAGCCCTTGATGAAGAACCCCCTCCACCACCAGCCGTTCCAAACCCCGTTTTCGATCTGGCAGCCGGTACTTATTTTGAAAACCAAACCGTTCTCATTGACAATTTCGATGATTACGAAGCCACAACAAATATATACTACACTCTGGATGGCGAAGATCCAACGGATACAGACGCGCTTTATGATAACACAGATGGGATTTTGCTCGAAGACGGCAATGGTCCCATTACACTGAAAGCCATAGCGATTGACAATGGCAACGAAAGCGAAATTAGTTCTGCCATTTACATTTTCCCGAAAAATGTAGCAAACATCCAAGCCCTTAGGGACAAACCGACAGGTACTACACTTTATCGATTAATTAATCATGCAACCCTTATAGGGCAAACCGGTTTTCGGAACACAAAATTCTTCCAAGACAATTCCGGTTTTGGTATACAGATCGACGACCCAGATCCGGCTGTCATAACATCGACCTACAATATCGGCGACAATGTTTCTGAACTGGTTGGCACACTTGGCCGTTTCGAAGGTCAGCTGCAATTAAGTCCCGCTCTGGATCCCGGCGATCCTGAATCATCTGGAAATGATATTACACCTGTTGTAAGAACACTTGAGGAACTGGACGATGACGATCAATCGAGGCTTGTGGAGGTGAAAAGCGTGGTATTTCAAAATGCTGGCGGTACTTTTGGTGGTGGTGGCTCCAGAACGCCAATCAAAGATCCCAGTATAGATGACTTTTCAGGTTCATTCAAGAACGTAATTGGGGAGTCAGACATAAGTGGTTCAGAAATTCCCTCGACGGGAGTAAACATTATTGGATTTGTCCAGAAAGATAATGTTGGTGGTTTTAATCTGGTTTCCAGAAGCCTTGATGACTTTACAGAGCTGCCGGTATTTAACGAGACCACAGGAACCTATTACCAGACATTGCAGGATGCTGTAGACGATGCAGAACCAGGCGACCGAATCGTTTTTGCAGGAAATCATGAAAGCCTTGATGCAAGTGAATCTGGTGTTATATTAGCCCCCGGGGCAAGCCCCGGTTGCGCCATCTTTACCAGCACTTTCACAATCAGTGCAACCGAAACACTGGAGATTGAAATCAACGGACCCGTTCCATGCTTTGACCACGACCAAATCCAGGTGGGCACAGTTGCAACCCTTGGCGATGCCAACCTGGAAGTTGTTCTTGGGTTTGCTCCTTCCCTGGGTGATCAATTTGTGATCTTGATATATGGTACCTCAATTGTTGGCGAATTTGCTCAAGGAGATGAGGTTACTGCAAGTCATGGTGGATTTATTTATACTTTCTCTATAGATTATTCTACAGATAATGAGATAACTCTTGAAGTAACAAATATTGAAGATCCCATTGCCATCCCAATCGCCCCGTGGGCACTCTTCCTGTCAGCTTTTATGATGCTGGCATTCGTAGTACGCAGGCTGCGGAAAAAATCAGCCTGATGCCGATGAAGCGTAAACAAAAGGAAGCCACCAAAAAAGGCAAAGGTGGCTTCCTTTGTATAACTCCCGTAAAAACTTTATATATACATTCGAGACCACTCAAACAAATGCACCGATTATTCACAGAAACCCATTCCATGTCATGCTGAAACAATTACTTTTTCACCTTATGAAA
>PWNY01000281.1 GCA_003557805.1 Bacteroidales bacterium
ATGTTCAAATATTTGTTCGGCCCGGTGCCTTCACGCAGGTTGGGCATGTCGCTTGGCGTTGACCTGGTGCCCGCCAAGGTGTGTTCCCTTGACTGTGTTTACTGTGAGGTAGGGAAAACTACCAGCCATACACTGGAAAGAAAGGAGTATATCCCCTATGATAAGATCACTGAAGAATTAAGCTCCTATTTCAATAACAATCCTGACCCTGATTACATCACCTTTTCCGGTTCGGGCGAACCCTGTTTGAATATTAAAATAGGTGATGTGCTTAAGTTTATCAAGCAGAACAAACCGGGTGTTCCCGTGGCCCTGCTGACCAACGGTACCCTTTTCCATGACCCTGAAGTCAGGGCCTCAGTTGCCGATGCGGATCTTGTACTGCCGTCACTTGATGCTGTTACTGCGGAGGTCTTTAGTAAAATAAACAGGCCTGCCCCCGGATTAACTGTGGAGCGTCATATCAGGGGGCTTATAGAGTTCAGCAGGGAATACAGGGGCAGGATATGGCTTGAGGTACTGATACTGCCGGGCTTTAATGACAGTGAAGAAGAGTTGCTGGCTATGAAAGAGGTGATAAAAGAGATCGCACCGGAGTCGGTGCAGCTAAACACACTTGACAGGCCAGGCACGGTTGAAGGCTTAAGGGGTGCCACCCGGATGGAGCTTCAGAGGGTTATGGACCTGTGGGGACTGGAAAATGCAAGCATAATAGCTGCAGGGGCCAACCGCAAGAATATAAGGGCCTACAGGGAAGACATGGAAAATGCGATCCTTGAGACCATTTCAAGAAGACCCTGCACCGTGGAGGACCTGATCTCGATCCTCGGTATTCATATTAATGAGATCAACAAATACCTCGACGTTTTGGAATCTGACGGGGTAATAGAGTCAGTAAGGCTGGAAAGGGGAATATTTTACCGAAGAAAAGCATCCTGATTTACATTATTTAATGAAAAGCATTTTGAAATGAACAATAGTTCATTTAACTTTGCTTGTGTCATTGGTATGTGTAAATATCATGTGTAAGGGAATGCTCAAAAGCTTCGGGGAAATATTCGGAATGCGCTTCACTTCAGTGAGTATAAACGGCAGTTTATTCAATGGGGTTGTTAATGTACCCCGTCGAAGAATAAGCCTGTGTGAAGCTGTAAAATGCTCTTTCAGTATTCCTGTCAGAATGGACAGGAGCAACCTGGGTTGCCCCGGTGCCGCCAGAAGCATGGGGTTTATTGCTGATGATGCAGGGATTGCAGCTGAAATTTCCCGTAACGGCGGGGTTAATGAAGAGTGGGCGCATAAGATAATTTCCGGTATTCCTGTTTTGGATAACATCAGGCATATTGACCTTGGGCTGCATACCTGCGGCCAGGTCAACGGCAATGATATGTATGTTGTTTATATGCATCCCGGTAAGTTCACCAGGCTTCTGTTGTTGCTTGCTAAAATAGAGATCGTACCACGTATTGCCAACCAGGTCTTCCTCTCGGTATGTGGAAGTGTCATAGCGAGAACCATTTCAGATAATTCGGTAAGTGTATCCTTCGGCTGTCCTGATTCAAGGAGGGTTGGGGGGAATAGATAACAGTGAGCTGGTTGTGGGTATACCAGCCAGTTTATCCGGTTATATTGCAGAAAATTTCTAATGATTTTTTAACCTTTAAAACAGAAAGATTATGAGTGATTATTCAGAACAGGCCAAAGCCGTATTTGACTTTATCGGAAAACTGTCAAAGGAGAACCCTAAGATTGCCGAGGGTTTTGGTACAATGCACAAGGCAACTGCCGAGGATAAGGCACTAAGTGCAAAACACAAGGAGCTTATTGCACTTGGTATTGCAATTACCATCAGGTGCGAGGGATGTATTGCATGCCATGTAAAAGATGCTATCAAGACAGGAGCTACCAGGGAGGAGATTGTAGAGACAATAGGAGTTGCAATAGTGATGGGGGGAGGTCCTTCGATAGTATACGGAGACAAGGCATACAAAGCAATGGAAGAAATGATGAAGTAAGTGCCCTGCCTTAATGGCGTGGGCTTTAATGCTTATTGGTAACTATATTGTTTAACCCAAAAAAAACTAAAATTATGCCAGGACTTGACGGAACCGGACCTGAAGGCAAGGGACGTCTTACAGGCCGGGAACTTGGACGTTGTAAAAAAAATGCTGCTGATGAGGATTTGATCGGAAGATTGGGAAAGGGTATGGCAAAAAGACGAAGGGCTGAAGGTGGTGAAGGCAAGGGAAGGCGGTTGAAAAGCGGACAGGATATATAAAACTAAAGCAAAGAAATATGCGATCAGAAGAAAATTCCGGGCATGCTATTAAAACACAGTTGGCATGTGGCGGTAATGGTTGTTGTATTGCCTTACCGCTTGTGAATAACTTGTTGTCTGCCCATTTTGGCCATTGTGAAGAGTTTGCCGTTGTGAACATAGAGAACGGAAAGCTTGGTGAACTCAGAAGGTTCCGCCCCCCGGAACATGCACCCGGGGTCTATCCGGAATGGCTCTCCGGTTATGGTGTTACTGATGTAATTGCTGGTGGTATAGGGCAGAAAGCTATATCATTGTTTAACAGTTATGGTATAAATGTTTTTGCCGGAGCCCCGCAAATTTCCCTGGAAGAGCTTATCAATGATTTTTTGTCAGGCAGCCTTAATCTTACTGCCAACTACTGCGATCATGGCAGTGGCGGTCACACCGGGTGCAAAGGCAGGTAAATTATGAAATTAGCTGTTGCCAGCGGTAAGGGCGGGACCGGAAAGACCTTTTTTGCCGTAAATATTTTCTATTCGCTGATAAGTGCAGGGAAGTGCGCCATACTGCTGGATTGTGATGCCGAAGAACCAAATGCCGCCCTTTTCGTGGGTGGAGAACAGGCCGGATTTGATAAGGTATGCCTGGACATACCTGTAATTGATAAGGAAAAATGCCTGTATTGTAGTAAATGCAGTGAATCCTGCTATTACAATGCAATATTTATAATTCCTACGTCTTCCATAATAAGGGTTATTGAGGAGTTATGCCATGGATGCGGTGTTTGTAATTATGTCTGTGATAACGATGCAATCGGGAAAAAAGAAAAACCTCTCGGATATGTGGTGAATTACGTCCTTGACAATGGTGCAAGGCTTATAGAAACCCGCATGGACGTGGGAGTATATTCTCCGGTTAAGCTAATCCGGGCAGGTGTGGCTGCTGCAAAGGGTGCGTCACTGGTGATCATGGATTCTCCACCAGGATCATCCTGCCCGTTTATTCATACCGTGGCCGGTGCAGACTATGTGGTACTGGTAACCGAACCAACACCTTTTGGTTTGTCGGATCTTCGCCAGTCAATATCCGTGTTGAGACAGCTGAACAAACCCTTTGGGGTCGTGGTTAACAAAGCCGGTATTGGAGACAGTGCAATATATGATTATTTGCTTGGTGAAGATATTGCGCTTCTGATGGAGATTCCTTTCAAAAGGGAAATTGCTGAATATTGCGCCAGGGGTGAGCTCTTCGCGGTTCAAGATATTGAATTCCGGAAGCAACTCCTGGCTGTCTTCGGTAAAATTTACAGGAATTATGGAGATCGTGATCGTAAGCGGTAAGGGCGGGACAGGTAAGAGTTCCGTCGCAGCTGCACTGGCAAGCCTGTCAGGGGATGTCGTCCTTGCAGACTGTGATGTGGATGCTGCCAATCAGTACATTTTATATAAGCCGCAAGAAGAAGAGTTTGAGGCCTTCACCGGCAGCAGGGAGGCACTGCTGGACCGGACCAGGTGTGATAATTGTATGATATGCATTGAATACTGCAGGTTTGATGCAATATCATTAACAGAAGGTCAGGTTTGTATATCCCCAATATTTTGTGATGGTTGCGGTTTGTGTGCAAAGGTTTGTCCAGGGGAAGCAATTGTCATGACGGAGCACAGAAACTCGATGCTTGTTTCCGCCTCCTTCAGGTACGGAAGGATGGTTTTCGGCAAACTGGCCCCGGGTGAGGAAAATTCCGGGAAGCTTGTGAGCCTTGTAAAGGAAAAGGCCAGGCAGTTATCTTTTTATGGTCAGAAAAGCGATATAATAATAGACGGCCCGCCGGGCATAGGTTGTCCTGTCATTGCCTCAATTGTCGGAGCTGACCGGGTCATTATCGTAACAGAGCCTTCAGTTGCCGCTATAAAGGATATGGAAAGGCTTCTTTCCCTTTGCAGTTCGATTGGTTTAAACACCGGTGTCCTAATAAACAAATCGGACCTTGACAGGGAGAAACAGAATGAGATCACCGATCTTTGCCATAAGGAGGGAATCCATATCCATGGTAAAATCCCGTATGACCCAATGTTTGTGGATGCAATGGTACATTGCAGGAGCATATGCGAATGGGTTCCTGGGTCAGGTACAGTATCGGTATTGCGTGATATCCACAGGGATATTTTTAATGGCCGCTAAGCAGGGAGGCGCGAGCAAATAGCCGAAGTCAGTTTTTCAAATGCATCTGAAATTTCACTGTTTTCTATGCTGAATACGTTATTACCCTTGTCTGCCTCTGCACCTGCCTCCATGACCAGGGGGATCCTGGCAAGCAGGGGTACATTTAGTTCCTCTGCCAGTCTTTTCCCGCCGTCTTTTCCGAAAATGTAGTAACGCTCTTGCGGGTGTTCTGCGGGTGTGAACCATGACATGTTTTCAACCACACCGATTATGGGTACCTTGATTCCCTGGTTGTTGAACATTGAAGCTGCTTTACGTGCGTCCAAAAGAGAAAGCTCCTGAGGTGTTGTCACTATTATTGCACCAGATATGTTGAGTTTTTGTGCCGAAGTGAGCTGTATATCACTGGTGCCAGGAGGGAAGTCGACTATCATATAATCTGTGTCCCCCCAATGTGTCTCCCCGAACAATTGCTCAAGTGTCTTGGCTGCCATTGGCCCCCGCCATATAAGTCCCTGGCCTGTACCTACAAAGAATCCAACTGATTGTATCCTGACACCGTATTTCCCGACAGGGATTATCATCTTGTTTCCATTTACCATTTCAACCCCGGGTTTGCCATCCTCAATACCGAACATCCGTGGAATAGAGGGCCCGAATATATCTGCATCTACCAGTGCGGTTTTGTATCCGTTCCGGGCAAGTGAAACTGCAAGGTTAGCGGCTACCGTTGATTTTCCCACACCTCCCTTGCCCGAGGCAACGGTTATAATATTCTTTACACCCTTCATTTCAATTTTTTCAAAAAGTCCGCTCATTTTAAGAGTAAATTAATGGTAAAATAATGTTTTATTCCCCTATTAAAAAGTCAACAGCCTATTCACCTTTTTGTTCTTTCAGCATGCTAACTATCTGGTCAATGTTTATATCACTGTTGTTGAGTATTATCATTTGGATACCCAGGCTGTCAAGCAGGGATTTTATCTTTATGCCGAACTCCCCCGATATTATTCTCTTTACGCCTTTATCAGCGATAAGTTTTACTGCAACGGGGCCGGCACCCTCTCGGCTCTCCTTGCCGGGATTCGGGATGAACTCCATGGCGCCGCTGCTGGTGTCATAGATAAAAAAGAAAGAGCAGCGTCCGAAACGCTGGTCTAATTTACTTTCAATGCTGTTGCCCTTACTTGTTACTGCAATTTTCATTTCCTGATGGGTTTTCCGGATAGGATTCACACCTGATGATCTCCCTGCTGCCGCAAAGTGCGCAGCTGTTAACCTCCAGTCGTTTATCAGGATGGTTGAAATGGCAGCTGCAATTCAGGCATGAATACCAGTCATTGTCAAAATAGACCTTACCCCCTTCTATTATTATCTGCTTACCCTCAACAAGGGCAGAGGCTACCTTTCTTTTCGCGCTTGAATATATTCTTGTAAATGTGGGCCTGGATACATTCATGCTTTCCGAGGCTTTCTGGTGATTTAACTCTTCAAGGTCGCAAAGGCGCATGGCTTCATATTCTTCCAGGCCCAGGAAGACTGCAGGCGGTTTTCCCGGTGGCAGCTTGCTGCCATAGGGTATCATGCCCGAAACCACAGGGGGGTCGCTGATCTTTCTCGGCCTTATGCGCCTGGGTGACATAACTGAAAATTATTTATGCGAAAATAGTCATATTTTTGTTCAAAACAAATAAAATGAACAATTGCTCATAATAATAGCTATATTAATTGCTGCAACCAATCATAATTAATTGAAATTATATCCGTTTCTTTGCAGGCATTTTCAATTTCTTTTGCCCCGTTCTTAAGGTCTGCATTGAGTGCATGCTAACCTTTATACTGCATTTACTAAACTGGTTGGCGCTAATGCCTGTAAGCGGCAAGGGGAGCAAAACAGGTTGTTAGTAAGCCAGCAAGTGGATTAGCACCGGCAGATTGCTTTTTTATGACAAGGGAGATAAATGAACCCGGTTAGTGTTTCCTGGTTTATTCTAGTAGTAAAAATGGAAGTGTGCAGGTCAATGCCTGCAAATTATACACAGCCCGGATTTTATAAAGGGGTGCGTGTTTACAATAGCTTTATAAGCAATATTTAAGAGAAAAATAATGATAAAGAACATAGCAATAATAGCCCATGTCGATCATGGTAAAACAACTTTGGTTGACAGGTTGCTTCACCAGGCAGACCTGTTTCGTGAGAACCAGAAAACGGGTGAACTTATACTTGACAGCAATGACCTTGAAAAGGAGAGGGGGATAACGATATTGTCAAAGAATTGCTCAGTCAGGTACAAAGGCTTTAAGATTAATATAATCGATACTCCCGGACACGCTGATTTTGGAGGTGAGGTAGAGAGGGTCCTCAATATGGCTGACGGGGTTTTGCTTATCGTGGATGCATTTGAGGGTCCCATGCCCCAGACACGCTTTGTCCTTGAAAAGGCACTTTTGCTGAACAAAAAACCCATTGTGGTTATCAATAAGGTTGACAAACCTAACTGTGACCCGGAGTTTGTACAGGAAAAAGTTTTTGACCTGATGTTCAGCCTTAACGCGACCGAGGAACAGCTTGATTTCCCGACAGTATACGGTTCGGCCAAGGCCGGCTGGATGTCCGATGACTGGCGCAGGCCGACCGGGGACGTTTCATACCTGCTTGATGTAATTACCGGGCAGGTCCCGCTTGTGAAATACCCTGAAGGGTCTACCCAGTTGCAGATCACTTCAATAGACTATAGCTCCTATGTGGGCAGGATAGCAGTAGGCAAACTTACAAGAGGCAGCCTTGAGCAAAACCAGCCGGTTTCACTGGTTAAGAGAGACGGGACGGTCCGCAAGTCCAGGATCAAGGAGCTGTTCGTATTTGAAGGCCTTGGTAAGGAGAAGATCAAACACAGGGTGTTTCCAGGTGAGATATGTGCAGTTATCGGTCTGGAGGATTTTGAGATAGGCGATACCATTGCGGATTATGAGGCTCCCGAGGCAATTAAGCCGATCGCGATCGATGAGCCGACAATGAGCATGCTGTTCTCTATCAATACCTCACCGTTTTTCGGGACCGACGGGAAGTTTGTCACCAGCAGGCATCTTCGTGACAGGCTCTACCGGGAGACAGAGAAAAACCTGGCCCTCAGGGTTGAAGAAACATCATCTTCCGACTCCTATATGGTATATGGCAGGGGAGTGCTGCACCTGTCAATACTTATTGAGACCATGAGAAGGGAGGGCTATGAACTCCAGGTTGGACAGCCCCAGGTCGTTTTCAGGGAGATTGACGGTAAAAGACAGGAGCCGGTTGAGTACCTGATGGTAAATGTCCCGGATGAGTACTCCGGGAAGGTAATTGAAATGGTATCACAGCGGAAAGGTGAGATGACAGGTATGGAACACAGGGAGGGACAGGTACACCTTGAGTTCGATATCCCTGCCAGGGGACTTATTGGCCTGAGGAGCAATATGCTAACACTAACCGGTGGTGAAGCTGTAATGGCGCACAGATTCAAGGGGTATGAGGAATACAGGGGGGATCTCGGAATAAAAAGAAATGGTGCGCTTATTGCCATGGAAGCCGGGGTTGCAATTGCGTATTCCATAGACAAGCTTCAGGACCGCGGCAGGTTCTTTATTGATCCCGGTGAAAAAGTATACGCAGGGCAGGTAATCGGTGAGAACAGCAGGCAGGAGGATCTGCTGGTTAATGTAGTCAAGACAAAGAAACTTACCAATATCAGGGCGGCAGGTGCTGATGAAAAGGCAAGTATCGCACCTGCAGTTAAATTCTCAATGGAAGAGGCCCTTGAATACATCGGAAGGGATGAATGCGTGGAGTTCACGCCCTTGAATATGCGGATCAGGAAGCTTATCCTTAACGAGCACGAAAGAAAAAGGGCCTCAAGATAATGCTCTTTTTTGCCCGGAAATTTTTGTTCACCATCTAATTTAATTGTAAATTGATCCACCATGATGCTTTGTTAAGCTGTTCTCAGTTTAATTTTTCTTAAGATGGAATTAATCCTACAGGAGGCAACTACAAGGCGGGAGCTAATGTCGTTTATCCGCTTCCCTGACAATTTGTACAGGAACAGCAGGTATTATGTGCCTGCGCTTCATGCCAACCAGCTCTCCCTGCTTTCAAAAGAGAAAAACCCTGCTTTCGGCCACTGTGAGGCCAGGTACTGGCTGGTATTGTCGGATGGCGAGGTTGTGGGAAGGATAGCCGGTATCATAAACCACAGGTATAACCAGGAGAGGGGAACGAGGTATATGCGTTTTGGCTGGCTTGACTTCATTGAAGACACAGCTGTTTTGAAAAACCTCCTTGACGCGGTAGAATCCTGGGCTGCAGAAAGGAATATGGAATATTTGCACGGCCCTCTCGGATTTACCTCTTTTGATCCCTCCGGCATACTTGTTGAAGGTTTTGATGAATGGCCCACATCGTTCGGCAGGTATAACTTTCCCTATTATGGTGACATGCTGGAGAAACTCGGATATGCAAAGGATGTTGACTGGGTTGAATACAATATCAGGGTTCCTGCGGAGAAGCCCGAAAGGGTTTTGGCTATTGCCGGACTGGTAAAGAAAAGGTACTCCCTGAGAAATGCTGTCCTGAAAAAACGTGGGGACCTGAGGCGTTATTCCGATGATATCTTCAGCTTATTAAATAATGTTTACAATGGACTTTACGGATTTGCCACCCTTACGGATAAACAGGTCGAGAACATCACCAGTGACTTTATTTCGCTTATAAACCCGGATTACGTATCAGTGGTGCTAAATGACAATGATCAGGTAGTTGCATTTGGTATTGTGATGCCCTCCCTTACAAAGGCATTGAAAAAGTCCGGGGGCAGGCTTTATCCCATGGGCCTGTTGTATATACTGCATGCATTGCGAAAGAATGACATTGTGGATATGCTTCTTATAGGCGTTAAGCCTGAGTACCAGAATAAGGGTGCTTTATCCCTGGTCTTCGAGAAGATAATTCACACCCTATACAAAAAAGGCATCAGGCAGGTGGAAACCACCAGGGAGCTTGAGGACAACCATAAGGTTTTGCAGCTCTGGTCGGGATATGAGTACCGCCTCCATAAGCGTGCAAGATGCTATATTAAACCCCTTAAACATTAAATATGAACAAGATATTTTTGATTATGAATGCAAAGCCGGTTTGTATCACCAGGGCTGCCCTGGTGGCATTGTTATTAATACTTACCCGGACCATTCTCTTTTCCCAGGGTGATACTGTTCAGACAGGAAGTAACGTTCCTGAATGGGCACAGAATGTTGTATGGTACCAGATATTCCCGGAGCGTTTCAATAACGGCGATCCTTCAAACGATCCGGTTGCAGAACGGGTCAATGATCCCTTCAGCCATGATACCGGAGCACCTGAAGGATGGGAGATATCCCCATGGACAGGGGACTGGTACCAGAGAGCCGGATGGGAACAGAGAGTCGGCCCCGAGTTCTATGATTTTGTTTATACACGCCGCTACGGGGGCGACCTTCAGGGTGTTATAGACAAGCTTGACTACCTGAAAGACCTTGGTATAACCGCAATCTACTTCAACCCGGTTTTTGACGCTGTCTCCCTGCACAGGTACGATGCAAGCCATTATCACCACATTGACAGGCACCTGGGGCCAGACCCGGAAGGGGACTGGGAGATCATGCAGCAGGAGGATCCTGCAGATCCATCAACATGGCAGTGGACCTCTGCCGATTTGCTTTTTCTCGAGCTCCTTGAAGAGGCAGGTAACAGGAATATAAGGGTTATCATTGACGGGGTGTGGAACCATACCGGAAGGGACTTCTGGGCCTTCCGGTATATACGCGAACATGGGGAAGCATCCCCCTACAGCGACTGGTATAAGATAAGCCTGTTTGACGAAAGCCTTGATGATGGATTTGACTATGAAGGGTGGTGGGGTTATAAAGGATTGCCTGAGTTTACCGAAGTGGGTGAGGACCTCCACCCGGAGGTAAAGGAGCATATTTTTGCAGTCACCGAACGCTGGATGGCTCCGGATGGTGACGTTAGCAGGGGTGTGGACGGATGGCGCCTGGATGTGGTAGAGGAGGTTGGGAAGGATTTCTGGAGGGACTGGCACAGCCTTGTCTACGAAATTAACCCCGAAGCATTTACCGTGGCTGAGATATGGGATGAGGCTGCCCGCGACTATATTGCCGATGATATGTTCAGTGTTGTTATGAACTACCGCTGGGCCTATGCCACACACGCCTTCTTTATCAACCGTACACTGTCGGCAACGGATTTCATGTTCAGGCTTGACAGCCTTCTGGATGATTTTCCGCACCAGGTAAATGCCGCAATGCAAAATCTAATGGACAGCCATGATACCGAGAGACTTGCCAGTATGATAGTGAACAATGAGTACGAATACAAGGAGAAAAGCAAGATCAGGGATATAGACAATATTTACGATGTCAGGGCTCCGGTTAAGGAGGAGAGGGATATCCAGCGTCTGATCGCACTGTTTCAGTACTCCTGGATCGGGTCGCCCATGATATTTTACGGTACCGAGGCTGGTATGTGGGGTGCGGATGACCCGGACGACAGAAAGCCGATGGTATGGCCTGACCTGGAATATGATGACGAGATAAACCACCCCTATTCAAGGCAAAGGCCGCGTGATGAAGTAAGCTTCGACCATGAACTTCATGCATGGTACAGCAGGCTC
>PWNY01000266.1 GCA_003557805.1 Bacteroidales bacterium
AAATAAGGATCTATGAGGGTGAACAGGCAAGGATAAACAGGGTAACGGTAACGGGTAATACCAGGACCAATGATCATGTTATAATGCGTGAGATTCGTACAAGGCCTGGTCAGCTGTTCAGCCGTTCAGCCATAATCCGTAGCCAGAGAGAGATAATACAGCTGGGGTTCTTTGACCAGGAGACCATTGATGTTAACCCTGTACCGAACCCTGCCGACAACACCGTTGACCTTGAATACATTGTAGAGGAGACCTCTTCCGACCAGATAGAGCTGTCAGGGGGATGGGGTGCCAACAGGATCATTGGAACCGTGGGTATCTCATTCAATAACTTCTCAACACGCAATATATTCAACAGGGATGCCTGGCGCCCGCTTCCCACCGGGGATGGCCAAAGGCTCTCTTTAAGGGCACAGACCTACGGCAGGGGATATATATCCTACAGTGCATCATTTACCGAACCCTGGCTGGGAGGCAACAAACCCAACGCCCTCAGTTTGTCGTTCTATCAGACCACGCACAGGAGGAACCTTGCAAGCGATCACCCGGATTACGGCTACTACTCAATTATAGGTTCATCGGTATCCCTTATGAGCAGGCTGACCGTACCCGATGACTACTTCTTCCTTCGCCAGGCCGTGAACTACCAGCACTATGACATTCTAAACAGCCCCATACGGTTTATATTTGACAACGGAACATCAAACAACCTTAGCTACAGCGTGGTATTCGGACGTAACTCAAAGGATGCTTCGCTCTTCCCCCGGCGGGGATCGGAGGTTTCAATGTCCCTTCAGCTCACTCCACCCTATTCAATGCTGGGGGGCAAGGACTACAGCCAGGCTACTCCACAGGAGAAGTACCAGTGGCTTGAGTATCATAAATGGAACTTCAGGGGGAACTGGTTTACACCGATTGTCGGTGACCTGATACTGTCTGCAAGGATACGTTTTGGTTTCCTTGGATACTATAACAGCGATATTGGATATCCGCCATTTGAACGTTTCTACCTTGGTGGTGACGGGCTTTCAGGATGGGAGATTGACGGCCGTGAGATAATCGCACTCAGGGGTTATACCAACTACTCACTGACACCAACCGACTACAGGGGAGAGTTCATAGGAGCGAACGCATACAACAAATATACAGTGGAGTTGCGCTACCCGCTTTCACTCAACCCTATGGCAACAGTATATGGCCTGGTTTTTGTTGAAGGTGGTAATGCGTATGAGAACATTAACTCATTCAGCCCGTTCCATGTTAAAAGGTCGGCCGGTATAGGGGCAAGGGTATTTCTGCCGATGTTCGGGCTTCTTGGTATCGACTGGGGCTACGGATTTGACGACGTACCTGGAGTGCCCGGAGCCAACGGAAGCCAGTTCCACTTCTCGATCGGCCACACCATCGATTAAACAACTCTAAAAGGGAGGACAAAATCATGAAAAAGCAGCTGTTCCTTTTCATTTTCGCATCGGTATTATCCATTACGGCCTTCGGGCAGAGATTTGCCTTTGTCGACACTGAGTATATTCTTGATAATATCCCTGAGTTCCAGGCTGCCGAAAGAGAGGTAGAGGAGCTTTCTATCCAGTGGCAGGCAGAGATTGAGAACAAATTTGCCGAGGTTGACAGGTTGTACCGTGAATACCAGGCAGAGGCACCCCTTCTTCCCGACGATATAAAGCGCGAGAGGGAAGAGGAGATAATCAGGGTGGAAAGAGAGGCAAAAGAGCTGCAGATGCAGCGGTTCGGCCGTGAAGGGGACCTTTTCGACAAAAGGCAGGAGCTTGTACAACCCATACAGGACCAGGTATACAGCGCAATAGAGGAGATTGCGTCAAGGGGCAATTATGCCGTAATATTCGACAAGGCGGGTGGCGCTGCAATGATCTATACGGATGTAAGATACGACCTGAGCGATGATGTGTTGCAACGTATGGGTTACAGGAACTAAGAGGCTGCCAGCCACTACTTACCAAGCAGACGCTTTATTTCATTAAGTTTATTTAGGGCTTCAACAGGTGTGAGCCTGTCTATGTCCGTGTTTTTGATCTCATCCCTGATCTGGAGCAGCAAGGGGTCATCCAACTGGAAGAAACTGAGCTGATAGTTGCCATCTTTACGGGTTGTACCACCCTTGTCAGCAACTGCGGTCAGCTCCTCATGGCTGTGGTCCTTCTCAAGCTGCAACAGTATACTGTTTGCCCTCTCAATTACCTGCCTGGGCATTCCCGCCATCCTGGCCACATGTATACCAAAGGAGTGCTCACTGCCCCCCGGAACAAGCTTCCTTAAGAATACAACACTGTTGCGAACCTCTTTTACTGAAATATTGTAGTTTTTTATCCTGGGAAAGGAGGCCGCCATTTCATTCAGTTCGTGATAGTGGGTGGCGAACAGGGTCTTTGCCCTGAACATCGGGTGCTCATGAAGGAACTCCGCAATTGCCCATGCGATGCTGATACCATCATATGTGCTTGTTCCCCTGCCTATCTCATCCAGTATTATAAGGCTGCGGTCGCTGATATTATTAAGAATACTGGCAGTCTCGTTCATTTCCACCATAAAGGTAGACTCCCCCGAGGAGATATTGTCGGATGCACCCACACGTGTAAATATCTTGTCAACCATCCCGATATCTGCCCTGCTGGCCGGAACAAAACTCCCCATCTGGGCCATAAGGACTATAAGCCCCGTTTGCCTTAAAAGTGCCGACTTACCAGACATGTTTGGGCCGGTAATGATCATTATCTGCTGGTTATCATTGTCAAGCCTGACATCG
>PWNY01000120.1 GCA_003557805.1 Bacteroidales bacterium
ATTTTTCATTTAAACAGCAGATCCACCAAAGGCGGCAGACAATTGGAGAGATTCGGGCAGCACCCAAAATCAAACTAAATATAACACAACCGTCAACGAAGGGAAAAAATAACAAATCCCCCGCAAAGGTTTTTACGGGGGATGTATTTAGATTTTGCCAGGTTTTTCCTAGAAAAACAGCGCCCTGTTGTCTTCGATGCGGGCGTTGTCTTTGATGGCATTGAAAGCTTGTGAGGGCACTCTGTTTTTAAAAGTATTTTTAAGCGGGGTTTTTGCCTGTGTGAGGTCGTCGGGCACGATGGTTTCGTCTTTATGCAGGATTTCTACGATAAAGACTCCGTTATTTCCTTTAATCGGACCTTTTGTTGTTTCTTCCCTGCCGGCGAAGAGGGTTCCGATCACTTTGGGTTCGGGTCCGACTCCGGGAAGGTTTCTGCTGTTGAAGCTGATATTTTCGGCTTCATTAATTTCCAGTCCCAGCTTTTCGGCCATATCATCCAGGTTGTGTTGTGCCAGCAGCTCATGCATCTCTTCGGCGATCATCTCTTGTTTTCTTTCGCGAATGGCGATATCCCTGATATCTTCACGAATTTCGTTAAGAGAGGGGATGCCTTCATCTCTTTTTCCTGTGACGGTAGCCACCACGAAGTTGTTTTCGAGTTCGAAAATGCGAGAGATGCTTCCGGTTCGGGTATCGTCGTCGAAGGCCCATTGTACGATCTGGCGTCCGAGTTCAATGCCGGGCAGTGTCTGGTCCATCTTACCGATACGGTCTGCCTCTCGCACATTCAGTCCGGCTTCATCTGAGGCGGCTTCAAAATCGGCGCCGTTCCGCAGTTCGGTTGCGAATGCGTTAATGCGTCCGTATTCATTTCTATAGGTTCGGCTGCCCGGTTCGATGTTTCGAACCAGTTTGGCCACCTGCACCTTTTTGGTCATCGGTGCTTTCCCTGTAACATGGATCACGTGGAAGCCAAATTCTGTTTCCACCGTCAGGAATGAACCTGTTGGTGCTTCTACGACGGCTTCATTAAAGGCTGGCACCATGGCACCATCCGGGAACCAGTCGAGGTCGCCAAAGTTCATTGCCGCGCTGGGGTCATCAGAGAGTTCATTTGCCAAAGCGGGAAAGCGGCCGGGGTTGTTGCGCACGACACGCAGGATGCTGTCGGCTTTTTGTTCGGCTTCCTCATAACCGCGAACGGTTTGCGGATTGGAGGCAGCAGAACCCTGGTACGCGATAAGGATATGGCTGGCGCGCATTGAGTCGGGACGCATTTGTGTATCTGCGAGGCGCGCGAGGATGTAGGCGTTGTCATCTATATATGGTCCAACGACACTTCCGACGGGCATATCAAATATTTCATCCTCGATTTGCGGAGAGAGGGTGCCACGTGCGTGGAATGTCGGATCAAAGCGGCGGTCAGACATGGCATTCACAAACGACTGCACATTATCGATCTGTGCAAACTCATCTTTGAGTTCCATAATTTCATTGAACGCATTTTCCCTGTCTTCGTCAGAGGCAAACACCGGAAGATTTACATATTTAATATTGCGTGATGCTTCTTGTTTGAAGCGGTGTTTGTTATCTTCATAAACGCGGCGCAGTTCCCTGTCGCTGATGCTGATCTCCTCATCAAGATCGTTATGGCTTTTAAAGATGAAGCGGATATCTGCCGTGGTATTTCTGTTTTTGAAGTCGGCTGCAGCAAGTACTGAAGGTGCCAGAAAGGCGTTGCCGATCATCTGGTGGTACTTTTCTTCGCGGCGGTCTTGTCTGATATGGTCTTCAAGCATCATCCACTGATTTTGAACCGAAAGCTCCCTTTGTGGCAGTGTACGAAGGAATTCGATCACGTTTTGCGGGTCATATTGTCCGGTAGCCGGGTCTGAGAAGCTTTGTCGCAGATACGGGTGCGGATCGTCCCCATAGATCATATCATATAGCTCTTCAGCGGTAACGGCGATGCCGACATTTTCCAGGATGTCTTCCATCAGCACTTCGCGCACCATATCATTCCAGATCTGCTGACGCATTTGAAAGGCTTCGCGCGGTCCTGCAGACATACCGGTTTGCATTTGCCAGTTTTCAATCTGTTGCTGGGCGCGCATCTCAAACTGTTGGTATCCGATGGCATTGCCTTCTATTCGTCCGATATGAAATTGCTGTGGGCGCATCGGGCCGTAGCCCAGGAAGTCACCAAGCACAAATGCAGCCAAACCAACACCTATCACGGCGATCAGCAGGCCAGAATAGTTTCTTATTTTCGTTATTACAGCCATTTTTTATTCCGGTTTAAATTTTCAGGCTGCAAAGATAGGAAAAAAAGTTTAGTTGTTGAGGAGTTTAGTTGTTGAGGAGTTTAG
Organism: Bacteroidales bacterium; assembly: GCA_003557805.1. GTDB lineage: Bacteria > Bacteroidota > Bacteroidia > Bacteroidales > UBA7960 > PUPG01. The sequence continues at coordinate 2,371 of PWNY01000120.1, forward strand.
TTGTTGAGGAGTTTAGTTGTTGAGGAGTTTAGTTGTTGAGGAGTTTAGAAGTTTAGAGGTTTAATTTTCCCTTGTCATTCTGAGTTCCCAGCCCCCGCGAAAAAGGCGGTGGCCACAATGCTGGAATGACATAAATGTTCTTTGTTCGTTGTTTGTTGTTTTTTGTTGTTTTTTTTTTGAAGAATCGGCTGGTAAGGTCTGTTTTTTTCGTTTATGCGTGGTTTTTGTTTGAGACGCTTTTCCAAATGTCACGGCTGAGACGCGCCGGTTCTACAATACCTTTTGCCCTAAAGGCAAAAGGTGTCTTTCTCATGAATTATCTGCATTATTTTGATGTATAAATGCGTCCTGTAGCGAATTTGCACATTCTTCCTCACACCATACTTTAGGGTTTACTGTCATTAGTAG
>PWNY01000333.1 GCA_003557805.1 Bacteroidales bacterium
AGATTGGCAAGAAGGAGTCAATGAAGGACACGGCAAGGGTGCTGGGACGCATGTATGATGGTATAGAATATCGCGGTTTTGCACAGTCAACGGTGGAAGACCTTGCAAAATACTCGGGTGTCCCTGTGTGGAACGGGCTGACAAATGAGTTCCACCCGACCCAGATACTGGCTGATTTTATGACCATGAAGGAGCATTGTGACAAGCCGTTAAACCAGATCTCTTTCTGCTATCTGGGGGATGCACGTAACAATATGGGCAACTCCCTTCTGGTTGGTGCTGCAAAGATGGGGATGGACTTCAGGGCTTCAGCCCCTGAATCTGTCCAGCCTTCAGGAGAACTGGTTGCCCAGTGCCGCGCAATAGCAGAGGAGTCAGGTGCAAAGATCACCATTACGGACGATATCGAAAAGGCTGTGGATGGAGTTGACTTCCTTTATACTGATGTTTGGGTCTCCATGGGAGAGCCTGATGAGGTGTGGAAGGAGAGGATAGAGCTGCTTAAGCCATACCAGGTGAATATGGATGTCATTAAAAAGACAAACAACCCGGGTGTTAAGTTCCTGCATTGTCTGCCCTCATTCCATAACCGTGAGACCACGGTAGGGGAGGAGATATACCAGAAATTCGGCCTTGACGGCATGGAGGTCGTGGAGGATGTCTTTGAATCCGAGCACTCGGTTGTGTTTGATCAGGCAGAAAATCGACTTCATACTATAAAGGCAGTGATGGTGGCCACACTGGGCCAGTAAGATACATGCCTTTGAGCAAGGCCGGGAAACAGGTTAAAACTCCTGTTCCCCGGTCTCCTTTTCAACTTCCTTAAGTTGCTTCTCCAGCTCCCTGAAGATTTTATCGAGCGAGGGGCCTATCTGTTCCAGCCCCTTGTTCAGTTCGTCCATTGCCTCTTTTACAGCCCTGCCAACTTCGGCACCGATGGCTTCCCATTCAACGTTGTTCAACTCCTCCATCGCTCTTTTCACCTCTTCTCCTGCCTTTTGCATCTCCTGGCGGAACTCTTCGCTCTGCAGGTGAAGCTGCAGCTCTTCCATTGCCTTTCTGGCCTCATCGCCAGCCTTCCGGGCCTCTTCACGGGCTTGTTGAATCTCCTGGCGGAACTCTTCGCTCTGCAACATCTCAAATACCTCCCGGTTCACCTCCTGCATGGCGACCTTCAGTTCCTCCATTGCCTTGCGTATCTCTTCACGGTCCTTTTCACTGAGCCCTTCATAGTCTATGCTTGTGCCGTCGTGAAGGTGGATGGTCCTTGGAGTGCTGCCGCTGTCCCTTGGTTCTGCAGGTGATGCGACATCTTGCTCAAGGTAATGATCTGAAATATCCAGTGTATAGCTGCCCCCGCCGTTCAGCCCTGATATATCCAGGGTCTTTGCCGGGTTAATCCAGGCTATGGACGCAAGGGCAAGGGTTGCTGCAATGATAGCTGACATTTTCTGTCCTGAGTTTAATGCTCTTGTTTTCATGGTCATTAAGTTTTTAATACGTAATAATAGGTGGTTTTTTGAGTCGGTGGCGGCAAGTGCGGGTTGCAGCGCAGCTTCCTTACGCCCCTGCTCGATTTTTACAAGGGCCTGTGCGTATTCATATGGTCTTTTTGTCCTTTCAACGACCCACTGGTCAACACACTCTTCCCTTAGCTTTCTTATTTTTTTGTTTATAAGCCAGGTTACAGGATGATAGAAGAACAGTATCTCGAGCAGGTTCTGCAGCGCATTCACATAATGATCCATACGCTTGATATGGTATAGTTCATGCAATATTATCGCCTCAAGCTGCTCTGCACCCATTGAAAAGAAAACAGCGGAAGGCATCAGTACTACCGGTCTTAGAAGCCCCAGCAGCATGGGGACACTTATGCCGGAAGATATCCTTACCGGTATATTCTTTGAGCACTTGACGCTTTCCCTTAGCCTGCCGATCCTTTCCTGCCATTGCCTGTCAGGCTCGGTTACGTTCCTGGTTTTGAGCCGGTGTACCTTCAGGTATGACATAAGGGTGTGTACCGTAAGTATCACTATGCCTGCAATGTAAATCCAGAACACGAATGGTAGCAGCGTATCCATCCTGTCTAAAAATGATGACTGTTGCCTGTCGATAATGTAGAATGCCTTTTCACCTGCGGCGGCTATCCAGGCCGTGGCATCGAACTCCATGGATACGATCTGCCGGGCATTAGCGTATACCTGGTACTGCCTTGCAAAGGTCAGTGCAAAACTTAGCGGTATTGCAAACAGCGACAGCAATGAAATTCTGTATTTTACAACAGGAGAGGTCTTTTTAAGCGCCAAGAGGGCGAGTTTCCACAACAACCCTATCAGCAGAACCTGCCAAACACTGTGCAGAATGCTCCACCCAAGTGCACTGACAAAAGGGTTGCCGATATGTTCCGTGATGCTCATTACTCTCTGCCTTTGAACTGTTCCAGGTACTGATGTATCTCGCGCAGCTCCTCACCTGAAAGCTCTTCATTGTCAAGGGCCCCGATGACCAGCCGGCTGGCTGAACCACTGAAAAGGCCTTTTTTAATCTTTCCGAGGAAGTGTTGCTGTGTTTCTTCCCTGCTTACAAGGGGGCTGTAAATATGTTTCCGGCTGGTGGTGTCCCTTTCGAGCAAACCCTTGTCGGTCATTATCTGCATTGTCTTCAGCGTGGTAGTGTACCTGATATCCTTTGCAGCGGCAAGCGCCTCATGGACCTGGCGCACCGTTGCACGGCCTTTCTCCCATATCACCTGCAGGATATCGAGTTCACTGTCGGTTGGCTGGTATGTTCTGTTCTCTTTCATGGCTATACGATGACTTTCGTAGCAAATGTATTACGAAATATTTCGTAATACAAAACATTAACATATTTTAACATTTTACGTATGGATAAAAAATTGCCCGCACTATGGCGGGCAATACAGGCTGTGATTATAAAAGCAATAAACTTGCTTTATATGATCCGGCTAAGTACGGTATATCCCTGGGGCCTGTCATTGTCATTGAAATATTCTGACCTGACCATTCCCAGGTCTTCGACATGGTACTCAATTGTCTTTGTTCTGGTTCTGATCGGTATACCCACGGCCCTTGTCTCTATGTGGGTTTCATAGGATATCTTGTATGCATCGAATGTGCCGGCGGGAACCTCAATGGTCTCCCTGCCAAGCACCCTGCGGTTCTCAACTTTCAGGGTCATTTCGGCGAACTGCATCCCACCACTTCTTATGGATACTTTCATTGCTGCGTCTGGAAGGTCCTGCCCTTCTGACAGGCCGGAAGGAAGTACCAGTTCATCTCCCTCGATTTCCAGTTCCATATCACTGAACCCCTCCAGTACACTCTGATCGAGAAGTGACTGAATATCGATCCGAAGATGGTCGCCCTGGCATATAACATCATACTCTCCCTCGTGCTGAACACGCTCACGCCTGTCAAAGTGCCTGGCATGGATAGTTGCGACAACCCGGTCAGCTTCATTGCGCACGCTTTTGATGACCACTTGCTGGGAGCCTTCCAGCCGGTCGCGCCGGTTGTAATTTTCATATACAAGACCGGAGTTTTCAACCAGCGGGAGGTAGAAATTGCAGTTTTGTGCATTTATACCCGGTGCGGTAAGTAAAAGAATGAGAACAACCGGAATAATTTGCAGAACTCTTTTCATTTTTTCTTGGTTTTGGTTTCAATCAGGTTTTTTAAATGGTATTTAAAATTGTAAAGGAAATAATTAAACTTTTGTTCAATTAGTATTAAAATTTCCCGGGCTTTGATTAAACAGGATATTGATTAATTTTGGCCCAAAAAGACATGACCGAACAATACGAAATAGTTTTGCCTCCCTTTAGCAGGGGTTTTCATCTTATTACCAGGTATATTGAAGAAGGCATCGGCAGCCTGCCCGATAAGGGCCTGGTAAATATATTCCTGCATCATACCTCTGCAGGGCTTATGATAAATGAGAATGCCGACCCGTCGGTAAGAAAGGACCTGGGAAGCAGTTTCGACAATATAGCACCCGAACGTATGCCTTATTATACCCATATCATGGAGGGCGACGATGACATGCCTGCCCATATAAAATCTGCACTTACGGGTGTTTCCCTGAATATACCGGTTGCGGGCGGGCGGTTAAAGCTGGGCACCTGGCAGGGTGTTTTCCTTGGTGAGTTCCGTGACAGGGGCGGCAGCCGGAGGCTCACAGTAACGGTATACTCCTGACCCCTCGCTTAAAATCATACCGGATCAAACATTGGCATTGGTGCTTTGTTTTAAAGATAAGGTATCAATAACTATTATATATAACGATATATATTATGTCAGAAGGGATTTTCAAAACGGTTAAACTCCGGGTCGAGGGAATGACATGTACAAATTGTGCACTCGGAATAAGCCGGGCCCTGCAGAATGAGGGCTTCCATAAGGTTGATGCGGATTTTGCCGGAGGGGAGGTCAGTTTTGAGGTTGCGGACGAGAACATTGTTCCACTGGCAAAGAAAAGGATAGAATCACTCGGTTACAGGGTAACTGATGTCACTGATCAGGTTGTAAAAGAGAAGAAGGGACTCTCTCCGATAGAGAAGAAGTTCTGGTTCTCTGCAATCTTCACTGTTCCACTTATCCTGGCGATGTTCATACCGGTAGATTTTCTGCATAATGATATTTTTCAGCTCATACTTACCATACCAGTGTTTATTGTGGGGTTTTTCCATTTTGGCAGGAGTGCCTGGTACAGTATCAGGTCTGGTGTTACCAATATGGATGTTCTCATATTCCTGGGTAGTACGGCCGCGTTTATATACAGCCTCATAGGAACGGTATACCGCCTTGGCCATGATTATATGTTCTACGAAACATCAGCCAGCATTATCACCATTGTGCTGCTCGGGAACATGCTGGAGCACCGTTCGGTAAAGAAGACCACCGGTGCGATAGATGACCTGGTAAAGCTGCAGAGGAACCTCGCCCGCAGGCTTATCACCGAGATGCATGAGGGAGGGGAGAGTGTTGAGGAGATCGATGCAGCCCTGGTGGAAAAGGGAGACCGGGTACTGGTAAATACAGGCGACAAGATCCCGGTTGACGGTGAAATCTACTGGGGAACTGCCAGTGTGGATGAGAGCCTGCTTTCCGGAGAGAGCCTGCCTGTTGAAAAACAGAAGGGTGACAAGGTGGTTGGTGGTACCGTGCTTGTATCCGGAACTATCAAGGTAAAGACAACAGCTACCGGGAAGGAGACTGTGCTTTCTCAGATAATCGAACTGGTGCGCAATGCACAGAAGGACAAACCAAAACTGCAGAACCTGGCCGATAAAATAAGCATGATCTTCGTTCCTGCCGTTGTTGTTCTTGCCCTGCTTACGATAACATACTGGTTTTTTGGTACAGACCTGCCATTCAGGGACTCGCTTATGAGGGGTATTGCCGTTCTGGTAATCGCCTGCCCATGTGCACTAGGTTTGGCCATTCCAACTGCAGTGGTGGTGGGGCTGGGCAGGTCGGCAAAAACCGGTATCCTCATAAAGGGAGGCAGCTCAATTGACAAGCTAAGCTCTGTTGATACGGTGGTATTTGACAAGACCGGTACGCTTACCACCGGTAAGTTCAGTATAAAAAACCTGGAATGTTTCAATCATCCGGAAGAAAGTGTCAGGAGGATACTGTACAGCCTGGAAAAGCATTCCAGCCATCCCATTGCAAAGGCAATAACGGGATATTTTAAGGGTGCGGGAGAGATTAGTTTCAGTGAAGTCGGCGAGCAGAAAGGAATGGGAGTCAGTGCGACCGGTGCCGACGGAAATGTATACGTGGCAGGCTCCTACAATGTAGCATCCCACCTAACAGGGGATGACTCCCACAATGTCTATCTGCTTATGAACGACCGGTTGATAGCATGGCTGGACCTGGAGGACGAGATAAAACCGGGAGCACGGCAGCTTATATCAACCTTAAAGAAAAAAGGCATAAAAACAGTACTTCTCAGTGGCGACAGAAAGCAAAGGTGTGAATCCATTGCCGGTGAACTTGGTATTGAAGAGGTCTATTACGAAAAGCTGCCCGGTGAAAAACTTGAGGTAATAGACAGTCTTGGGGTGGACTCAAAGGTGGCAATGATTGGGGATGGCATAAATGACGCCCCGGCACTTACCCGTGCATTTATAGGGGTTAGCATGAGCGATGCCACCCAGGTTGCAGTTAAATCTGCAGAGGTAATACTGCTGAAGGGAGACCTGGGGCTGCTGGAAAAAGCCTTTGGTACTGCAAGGACAACTGTACGTACTGTAAAGGAAAACCTTTTCTGGGCATTCTTCTATAATGTGTCGGCAATACCCCTGGCAATGGCCGGGCTTTTAACTCCGATAGTAGCGGCTTTTGCAATGGCCGTTTCAGACGTAATAGTGGTGCTCAACTCCCTTCGCCTGAAAAGGCGCAGGCTGAGATAGTGCATGTGCGGCTATCCTAACCGTTCATAGACATTAAGAACTCTTCATTGTCTTTGGTGTGCTTGATACGGTCAAGCAAAAACTCCATTGCCTCCAGTGGTGTCATGTCGGCGATGAACTTGCGCAACACCCATATCCTGTTCATAATGTCCCTGTTCAGCAACAGGTCCTCCCGTCTTGTGCCGGAAGCAACGATATCGATAGATGGGAATATCCTCTTGTTCGAAAGGCGGCGGTCGAGCTGCAGCTCCATATTACCGGTTCCCTTGAACTCCTCAAATATAACCTCATCCATCTTTGACCCCGTATCAATAAGTGCTGTGGCGATAATGGATAGAGAACCCCCGTCCTCGATATTACGTGCAGCACCGAAGAAACGCTTCGGCTTGTGAAGTGCGTTTGCATCAACTCCACCTGAAAGTACCTTCCCGGAGGCGGGACTTACAGTATTGAATGCCCTGGCAAGGCGGGTTATGCTGTCCAGGAGTATTACGACATCATGGCCGCATTCGACCATACGCTTGGCTTTTTCCAGTACTATGTTGGATACCTTCACATGCCGCTCTGCCGGTTCATCGAATGTTGAGGATATAACCTCGCCTTTTACGTTCCTTGCCATTTCGGTAACCTCTTCGGGCCTCTCATCTATAAGAAGCACTATAAGATAGACCTCGGGGTGGTTTGCCGCAATTGCATTGGCTACCTCCTGCAGCAGAATTGTCTTACCGGTTTTTGGCTGGGCGACAATAAGCCCCCGCTGGCCTTTGCCTATAGGGGCGAACATATCTATTATGCGGGTGGACAGGGTCTCACCCTGATGGCCTGTTATGTTGAACTTCTGGTCAGGGAACAGGGGGGTAAGGAAATCGAAGGGAACCCTGTCGCGCACCTCTGCAGGTACACGGCCGTTTATCTGTTCCACTTTGATAAGTGGGAAGTATTTTTCATTCTCTTTCGGCGGGCGGATACCTCCTGTTACAGTGTCTCCCGTTTTGAGCCCGAAAAGCTTGATCTGGCTCTGGGATACGTAAATGTCGTCGGGCGAGTTGAGGTAGTTGTAGTCTGAAGACCTCAGGAAGCCATAGCCGTCAGGCATTATTTCCAGGACACCTTCGGCCGTGATAATGCCGTCGAACTCATATACAGGCTCCCCCGTACGGCGGTCAAAGCCTTTTGGCTTCTGGTAGTGTTCCTTGTCTTTCTGATGCTCCTGCTGGGGTTGTGAACGCTGCTTTTCCCCGGGTTTTTCTTCCTTGCTCTTCTGCTGGGGCTGAGGTTCCTGTTTGGGCTTCTGGGCAGTCTTTTCATTTTGTGTACCCTTCTCTGCCACTTCCCCTGACACCTTTGATGTACCGGCGGCTGCCTGGCTGCTGGCGGTTTGTTTCTGCTCCTTCTCCCTTGCAAAGTGATCAGCCTGTTTCTTTTCAGTCTGACCTGCACCCTGCTCCTCCTTCTTGCGCCGTCCCCTTTTTCGCCCGGTATGCTTAGACTCCTTTTGCTGTGGGGGTGGCTGTTGTGGCCTGTTAGGCCGGCTTTCATCAACAGGTCTTTCAGGAGCTTTCTCCTCTTTTGTTTCCTTTTGCTGTTCAGCCCTCTCTTCAGTCTTCTTATCGGTTGATGTAGCCGCCGGAATGCGTTTACGGGGTCGTCCCTGTCCGCGTCCAGGCTTTTTATCCTGCTGTTTCTCAGGTTTTTTCTCCTGTACCCTTGGTGGGTTCAATGCCTGTGCATCCAGGATCTTGTAGATAAGGTCCTGCTTTTTGTATGATTCAACCTTCTTGATTTCCAGGCCCTTGGCGATTTCCCTGAGCTCGGCAAGCAACTTACTGTTCAACTCTACTATGTCGTACATATTATATGATTTGGATCTTATTCAATAATTTCTGGTATGATATTCTTGCAATAAAACAAAATTGGAACGGATTATTGGTCAAAACAACCTCTTTTACCTCTGTGGGACTGTGACCGGCTTACGGGAACACCTCCAGCAAAATGTGCGGAAAAAGAAAGTCTGGTTTCGGATGTATAGCCAAAGAATATTATTGTATACGCAGGAATCGCTGCAAATATAATCAATAGTTATAAAATAAAAAAAATTATTTCATTGCTCTGGCCAAAAGGCCTTGCTTGCACATTTACGCAGTTTTTGTGCCGATATTGTGCAAAAAATAATTTAATTTTACCTTTTTATAATAGAAATAAATAAAAAAGACATCATGATACAGCGTATTCAAACTGTTTACCTATTTCTTGTGTTTCTGTTCGCTATACTCTATGTGGTGCTTCCCCTGGCACATTTCCCTGCCGTAATGCCAGATATGCCGCTCAGGGTGATACAGTACAATGAGTTCATGATCGCCACCGGCATTACAGGCTCGTGGATGGGAGCTTTGTTGATAGTGCTTTTTGCACTGGCTGCCCTGGTCACTGTATACACCACTTTCCTTTTCCGCAGGAGGATAACCCAGATCAGGCTGGGTAAATACAATATGATTATTCATGCAGCTATAATCATGACCTCTTTCTTTTTTGTCGACAATATAAAGAAACAGGTCAGTGATGCTGGCTTCTCCTATGGAGCGGGTATTGTTTTCCCGGTTATATCGCTTCTGCTAATACTGCTGGCTAACCGTTCTATTCGGAAAGACGAGGAACTTGTACGTTCGGCCGACCGTATCCGTTAGGTATTGCCGGCTCAGTCTTCCAGGCGCTTGATGATATAGTCTGAGTTGAAAAGCCTGAGAGCCCCCATATACTTCAGCCGGAACTTAATAAAGTCACCAACCTTGTATTTTTTCGGGTTTTTCCCGAGGTCCATCACAAGTATATCGGAACTTGCCCCTGCCATTTCCATTTCTTTATCAACCGGAATCAGAAAGTCAGGGCTTATGTCCAAAAGACCCACATCCAGCAGCGCACGCCAGGAGGTCTTTCCATAGTCAGATGCATCTATCTCGAATGACTCTCCTGAAGGGTTCTCCTGCATGGTTCCTTCCGGCACGATGGGCTTTTCAATGAGCTCAATGATTTCTGCCTTGAAGGTAATCACATCATCCTTCATCCCCTTTATTGTTTTGCCCGTCCACAGGTTCGCCCCGAAATAGAGCGTCTCACCGACCCTGAAGTGGTTGACCCCCGGGGGGACCTGTTTTTTGGCGAGCATCGGTATTGTTACCGAAGTACCCCCCGAAAGCAGGTCAATTTTCCTGCTGAACTTAATCTCGACTATCTGCTTGTAAAGGCTCAGCTGTATCAGCTTGTCGCGTGAGGGCATAACGCCGTAAAGGCAGTTAAGGTTTGTTCCGAACCCGAGGATCTTGATGTTGGGCAGCTCGAAAACCTTTGAATAGAAATCCACGAGCTTTTCACCCATTACACCTTCCCTGAGCTCTCCCATTTCAACCATGATGATCACCTCGTGTACCTTTTCCTGTCGCTGGGCCTCCCTGGAGATTAGCTTCATGGTCTCAAGGTCGGTGTTAAGGCTTACATCGGCATATTTTACGAGGCTGCGGATGCTCCTGCGGGGAGGGGGCTTGATATAGACGGTTTTAACATCCGGGTCAATGCGTTTAATGGTACGAAGGTTTGATATCCTTGAATCCATTAATTCCCTGGCCCCCAATTCAATTATCTCCTTGATGTATATCTGGTTGCCGCACAGGAGCTTGGTAACTATACCCCAGCGGATATTGTGCTTTTTAAACAGCCTGTCAAGATGATCGTAGTTGTGTTTTAGCTTTTTGCGGCTGATTGATATTTCTGCCATGATGGTTTTTTTATCGGGTCCAGCGCATTTCGAGGTACTTGCTGGTAAACCCTAATTTCTCGTAGAGAAAACGCGCCGGGTTCTCCGGCTCTACGTGCAGCTTTATATCTCCTTCGGCCTTATCAAAAACTTTAAGCATCAGCTCTTTGCCAAGGCCTTTACCCCTGTAGTCCTTATGTACTGCAATATATACGAGTATGTTCTCAGGTATGTAGCCTTCCATTCCTGTCCTGTTGATCACTACTGCTCCTGTTATTCCGCCTTCTTCACGTGATACAAGAATAAACCCCCCGAACTTTTCCTTATCATCGAGAGCAAATTCAATGCACTTCATTATGTACTTATGTTCGTCACCAAACTGATCCAGGTGTTCGAACAAAAAGTCTGCAATTTCTTTTTTCTCCTCTGTCGATACCTTGTCTGCAGGTGTATAAAACTTGTATTCCATCACTTTTTGTTGTTTTGTTTTGAGGTGAAGTTAATGATAATAAATGAAAGGAGTGACAAACTAATGCCAAAAATATTGGGATCCATCCCCAGTGGCAGGTCCCATTCACCCGCAATTAGGGTGATGGTGGTGCCCCCACCCAGGAGCATTGCCCAGAAGGCCGCTGCCGGCCTGGCGTTTTTCAAAAACAGCGCCCCGATTACTGGAACAAAAAGCCCTGAAACCATAAAAGCATACGAATATAGCATCAACTCAAGCACATTGGGCATTCGGGTGGCCAGCAGCAAAGCTGCCGATCCAAGTAAAAACGTTAACCCTTGCGATACCAGCAGGAATGGTTTTTTACTTTCTGGCACCTTGAACCATTTTGTTAAAATGTCTGTCAGGAAATTTCCGCTGGATGCCATCAGGCAGGAATCTGCCGTCGAC
>PWNY01000150.1 GCA_003557805.1 Bacteroidales bacterium
AAAAAAAGCAGCCACACATGTGTTTGTGTAACTGCTTGATTATCTTGTGGGCCCAGCTGGGCTCGAACCAGCGACCAACTGATTATGAGTCAGCTACTCTAACCAACTGAGCTATGGGCCCTGAAAACGGTTGGTCCTGCTTTGGATGTCGCCGTTTTGGGATTGCAAATTTACATAATATTCTTTTTAATCAGAAAAGTTTTTTTTCTTTGCCACTTATTTTTTACTTGCTATGCATAACTTCTTTAGTGGGGTTGCGAAGGTAACTTATATATAAAACGAAAAATGGAGATCAAAAACATTGTATTTGATTTGGGCGGCGTGCTGCTCAACATTGATTATGAGCGCACTATTGAGGCGTTTAAAAAACTTGGAGTAAAAGATTTTGACTCAATATTCACCCAGGCAACCCAGCTGAAGCTGTTCGACAGCTTTGACAAGGGGCAGATTTCAGCGGGGGAGTTCCGTGATGGGCTTAGGAGCATAAGCGGACTGCCTGCAACAGATCAGGAGATAGATAATGCATGGAACGCCATGCTTCTGGACTTCCCGGCCACCCGGCTTGCTCTTTTGGAGGGGGTAAGGAAAAGGTATCGTATATTCCTTTTAAGCAACACCAATGCAATCCACTACCCCGCATACTCCAGGGCGCTGGAGGAAAAGTACGGTTTTGCCGAGCTCTCATCCCTCTTTGAAAAACAATATCTCTCATACAGGATAGGTATGAGAAAGCCCGACAGGGAGGTATTTGAGTTCGTACTGAGTGACAATGGAATTTTACCAGAAGAGACACTGTTCATTGACGACACCCTTCAGCATGTGCATGGTGCTGAGGCTGCCGGTATTCATGCATTCCACCTTGATCCGGCCAAAACCGGTATAGAGGATCTCTTTACCGTGGGTCACCGGCTCATAATCCCTGCCGGTAAGTAAAAGGATCAACAGAAGGTTTTCTCTATCTCATCCAGTATCTCTTCCAGCTCTGATACTGATGAGGCTGTTACAAGCCTTATACGGTAAGGTTTGAAGTTCGGAATAGCCCTGAAGTAGTTGCAATAGTGTTTGCGCATTTCAAAAACTGCAGTCCTTTCACCTTTCCAGCCTGCCGACATTCGGACATGCCTTCTGCAAACCTCCGTTATCTCCATTATGCCAGGGGAAGGGAGCTTTTCCCCGCTTTCCAGAAAGTGCCTTACCTCTTTGAATATCCAGGGGTTCCCCGTGGCTGCCCTGCCAATCATGATCCCGTCAACATTGTATTCATCGAAGGCTCTCAGCGCAGCAGCCCCGTCCTTTATGTCACCATTTCCAATTACCGGGATGTGCATCCTTGGATTACTCTTTACCTCTCCAATCAGGGTCCAGTCGGCATTTCCCCGGTAGAGCTGGCATCGTGTCCGCCCATGTATGGCAATGGCAGCTATACCACAGTCCTGCAGCCTTTCTGCAATATCTACTATGTTCTTTGTGTTTTTATCATAACCAAGCCTCGTTTTCACGGTAACCGGGATATCAACTGCCCTGACCACCCTTTCTGTTATTTGGACCATTCTGGGAGTATCGTTCATTATCCCTGATCCTGCACCCTTTGATGCCACTTTTCTTACAGGGCACCCGAAATTAATATCAATAAAGTCGGGGTGCTTTTCCTGTGCCAGGCGGGCAGCATCTTCCATGGCAGCCGCATCTGATCCGAATATCTGTATGCTGACCGGTCTCTCTTCAGGGTATATATCCAGCTTTTGCAGGCTTTTGTCAGCATCCCGTATAAGGCCATCCGCGGATATGAACTCGGTGTATACCCAGTCGGCACCCATTTCCCTGCATATTTTGCGGAAAGGAGGGTCGGTAATATCTTCCATCGGTGCCAGAATAACCGGCAGCTTTGGAAAGTAAACATTGCCTATGCGGATGGACTGACCGGCAATACTGGTTTTATTTGCTGACATTTATCGGAAACTTTACTTATTTTTGGGGCCTTTACCGGAAAACAAAATTAAACAATTGTGGTGTTATGAAAGATGGTGGTATGTTCGGCGGGTTTCATCCATTTATTAAACTGTTGCTGCTCGCCTTGGTGATGCTGGGAAGCACCCTGGTAGTGATAGTTGTTGGAATGATCATCGCCTTCCCCTTTATTGGTGGAGATCTTTTGAGCGGCCTGGGAACCGGGGATATGGATCTCAACACCCTAAGGTATGTTCAGATATTAAGCCACTTGGGTCTTTTCATAACGTCTGCTTTTATATTCAGCATTCTAATTGGCGGAGGTCCGGTAAAATATTACAGTGCCGGCAAAAAGCCACTTGGCCTCACAATCCTTTTATCAGCAATGATAATGGTGGCTGCCGTACCTATGGTGAACTTTTTAATGGAGATAAACCAGGCTTTGAGTCTTCCGGAATCACTCAAAGGGATCGAACAGTGGATGAGAAGCTCGGAGGATGCTGCAGAGGAGATGACAAAAGTCCTGCTGGATGTGAGCACCCCTGGAGGGTTGCTGTTCAATATATTTATGATAGCCATAATACCTGCAATAGGGGAGGAGTTTATATTCCGTGGAGCGATTCAGAGGATCTTCAAACAGTGGACCGGCAATGTCCACGTGGCGGTTTTTATTGCCGCACTTCTTTTCAGCGCAATGCATTTACAGTTCTATGGTTTTCTGCCCCGGCTTATGCTTGGAATTCTGCTGGGTTATATGTTTGTTGTCAGCGGAAACATCTGGGTGCCGGTCTTTGCACACTTCCTTAATAATGCACTGGCGGTAATATTCTATTATCTCGTGCATAATGATATGATTGGTTTCGAGGTGGAGAATGTAGGAGCGGGAAGCATAGCACCTTACGCCGCTGCCGCAAGCATGCTTTTCGTCATCCTTCTGTTCAGGTTCATGCGCAGGGCCGAACACAGCCATGCCTTCTGACACCCTTTAAATATCTTTCAGCAGTTTGTTTTCTTCCGAGTTTTCGATCATTTTCCAGAAACGGTTCATGGAACCCTTTATGGTTTCAAGAGCCTGGGATGTATTGGCTATCATGGTATCCATGCCCTGGTGCTCCAGACGGTCCAGCACGGTCTTTATACTGATAAGGTTTATGTCAACAGCCGGCTGGTATGCACTCTCCTTTGATTGTGCAGTTTCGGTTTCTGAAACCAGCCTGACACTGTGAAGGTTATTAAGTATATTCCTGACCAGGCTGTTTGGTATACGCAGTATTTCCGATATTCTGTCGGCATTCGCAGGCCCTTCACCGGCTTTGAAGTTCATTACCAGAAGATGCATTATATACAGGGTAAGTATCTTCTTGTTGTAAGGGCTTATGTTTTTTGTCTCCGACTCAAATTCATAGTTGTCAACATGCTGGTTTGCAAAAGACAGCTCTGCACCGAAAAGCACCACTATCCAGCTTACCTGCATCCATAGCAACAAAAGAGGGAGGGCTGCAAATGACCCGTATATGGCCCCGTATCTTGCAGCCCCAATCTGAAATGCAATATAGGCCCATTGTACCAGCTGGAAAAGGGTGCCTGCGATCACTCCCGCAATGGCTGCTGATGATATTTTCACCTTTGTGTTTGGCATTACAATATAGAGCAGGGTAAACATTACCCATATCAGCAGGTATGGTGTAAGCCTGGCTATCCCAAGGAATACCGGGCTGAGAATAGTATCCCTGATCTCCTGGACCTGGGTGTTGAAAAAAACGGTAAATGCATTGGCCAGGACAAAGAAGACCGGGGCTATGAACATCATCGCGAAATAATCACTGAACTTCCTGGCCCATGACCTGGACTTCCTGACCTGCCAGATATCGTTGAAAGACTCTTCGATATTGACCAGCAACATAGTAATGGTATAAAGTAAAATTGCAAGACCAGCGGCGGCAACTGTACCACCATGCGTCTGCCTGAAAAAAGAGTCCGTAATCTCCATTACCCAGTTAAACACTTCTTCCCTGCCAGCAAGAGCAGCTTCAAGCTGCCTTTCAACATATACCTCCAGGCCGAACCCTTTTGATATCCCGAAAGCCAGGGCAACCACCGGCACAATACTCATAACTGAATAGAAGGTTAGGGCAGGGGCACGAAGCAGCACCTTGTCCTCCCGGAACCCCCTGATAGCGAGCACCAGTATCCTCAACTGTTTTATCAGGAATGTCTTACGGGGAGGTAGATCCCTGAGCGGCATACGCCAGATCTCAACCCTTATGAAATGGGTTGCATTTTCTATGGTTTTCAGCAGTTTTTTTATTCTTTTTTTCATGGCTCCCTTTGATCAGTTGGTGCAGTTGTGGATATAAAATTGCCGTAACCCTCTCAAAGATAAGAAAAACAAAAAGCGGCTCCCTAAAAAAGGGGCCGCTTTAATATAAAATCCTTTCAGGCTTTTACTCAATTACAAATAATCCGGTGTCAAGCCCGCTGTTGATCTGTATGCTGTCCAGGCTCATCTCAAGCACCTGCGGGCCAGCCTCAATGCTCATGTTGTGAGGAACAAGGACTCCTTCAACCTCCCTGTAATCAGAGAATGTGGTACTCCCCTGGGGGTTTACGGTTTTGATCTTCAGCCCTGTGTCGGTGCAGTAGTAATCAAAAGCCTGGGTATCTCCCGGGTAGTTTACTTCCAGCTTGTATGCCCTCTGGCCACCGACCGTCTCAATGCCCAGGAGCTCCTTTTCAATACCGTAATTGCCATATTCCATCTCCATATTGATCACCGCCTGTGATTTAAGCGCATCGAACTCGGCACCTTCGGTAAATTCCTGGCGCCCCATCTGTGATACTACCACCGCCTTTTCACCGTCAAATAGCTGCTGGGTGAGTGTCATTCCGCCCATTTCCATCTTTTGCAGGTAGTAGTGGGGGTTTTTCTGGTATATCTTTATCTGTATCTCCATGCCCATGGTCCTCGCTGTATGCTCCTGTACCATATCCTCGATTGATTCCAGCCTTTCCCTGCCGCCTATTGCCTCAATATAGTTTTCTATGACCGTCTCTGCAGTATACCCTTCTGGTGCAGGCAAGATATCAGGGTCCTCAACGGGCCGTCCGAACGCATCATAGAACTCCACCTCGCCCAATGCACTGAATGGTGCCAGTGTTTCTGCAACCTCATTTCGGTTGCCTGCAACCACAATGTATGCGTTACCGGGATTTAGGTATTTGGCTGCCATTTCCTGCACATCCTCCCTGGTTACCGCGTTCAGCCTTTCAAGGTAGGTTGCATAATAATCCTCAGGCAGTCCGTAACGCTCAATGTTGAGGGCGAAGTTCGCCATCGTCCTTGGACTTTCCAGTGAACGCGCGAAATTACCTGTCATAAAGTTCTGGGTGATCTCCAGGTTGTGCCTTGACACCGGTTCATTTATCATGCGTTCCATTTCATAGAGTATCTCGGTTACGGTGCTGTCGGTCACCTCATTCCGCACCTCAGTCCTTGCAGTAAACCGGCTTACCAGCCTGTCGGTCCCGATACTGGACCTGGCCCCGTAGGTGTATCCTTTGTCTTCCCTTAAGTTCTGCATAAGCCTTCCGGAGAAAACTCCACCTCCAAGTATTGAGTTCATAACGCTTACCTTGATCGCGTCCTCATGACCCGGGGGCAATACGACTGGATGGGTTACCATTACAACGCTCTGGACAGCCCCGCTGCGATCGGCAAAAGCCACCCTGCGCCCTTCAGGTGGTTCAGGAGTCGGGTATGTCCTTGTTGGCACTTCGCCTGGCTCCCAGCCGGCAAAATAGGCGTTTACAACTTCCCTTGCCTCTCCTGCATCAATATCACCAACTATAACCAGGTAGGCTACATTTGGTTTGAAATGGTCAAGGTAATACTGCCTGATCATTTCAATATCGATGTTTTCCAGGCTTTCCATCGTGGTGTTCTCACCATATGGATGGTCTGGCCCGTAAACAACGGCCCTTGATACATTATTGGCCATTGAACTGGCATCCGTGCTTACTGTTGCAAGGCCGGACCTTGTTTGTGTGATCAGCCTCTCCAGCTCTTCTTCAGGGAGGGAGGGGTTAAGCACTATGTCTGACATTATATCGAGGAGGGTTTCTTTGTGGCGGGTAAGCGAGGTAGCAAACACACCGGTAGATGATGTGGAAAGTGAAGCGCCGATGAAATCTATCTGTTCATCGATCTCCCTTTTGCTCCTGTTTTCTGTTCCCTCACGCAGGAGTGATCCTGCAAGGCTTACATATCCCTTTGCATCTCCTTCCATAACGGGGTCTATGTCAAGGGCAAGCTGGAATGAGACTACCGGCACCTGCCTGTTCTCTACAACTATTACCCTCAGACCGTTATCAAGATCAAAACGTTCAAAATCCCCGAGCTGAATAACCGGGGCAGGACCCGGTTGCGGCCTCTGGCTCCGGTCAACCTGCGCATTGATGCCGGAAAACACGAACAGTATTAACAGAAATGATATGACTGTCTTTCTCATGATGTATGCTTTTTCTTTTGTTGTTGTCATTGCTATTGATTTGCAGGCATATAATACAATACCACCCTGTTGTCCTCGCGGAGGTAATTCCGGGCGGCCTCCCTGATATCCTCCCTTGTTACTGCAAGGTAGCGCTCTATCTCAGTGTTAATCAGGTTGGCATCACCGTATATAAGGTGGTAATTGGCCAGGTTCCTGGCCCTGGCTGCAATGGTAGTATTGCTCTGCACCATCCTGCTCTCAATCTGGTTCCTGAGCTTTTGCAGCTCTTCCTGGGTTATCAGTTCGCTCCTTACCCTTTCAAGCTCTTCATCAATGCTGGCCTCGATTACTCCCAGGTCAACCCCTATATTCGGGATGGCCATTATAATATTCAGCCCCGGATCTTCCAGCCCCAGGGGCATTGCCTGTATTCCCATTGCAGTTTGCTCTTCGATCACAAGCCTCCTGTTAAGGCGGCTGCTCTCACCTCCGGAAAGGAGCCTGCCAAGCATCTCTATTGCATAGTAGTCATCTGACCCCAGTTCAGGAATATGAAACCCCTGTATCATCGCAGGCAGCTGGATATTGTCGTAAACCGTGTCGCGCAACTCCTCGGTACGCAAAGGCTCGGTAGCATCGGGCCTGAATATCTCGTGCTCCCCACTGGGTATGTCCCCGAAGTATTTCTCCACCAGCTCCTTTGTCTCTTCAATGTCAATATCACCTGTGACGACCAGCACAGCATTATCCGGTACGTAGAACATCTCATGGAAGAAAGTAATATCATCATAGGTGGCGTTGCGGATATGCTCATCCTTTCCAAGAACATCAGTCTGGTAGGGGTGTACCGTATAGGCACGTTTGATGGTTTCAGTGAGTATCCTTCCGTATGGCTGGTTGTCACGTGTCTGCTTCATCTCCTCGGTAACCACATCTTTCTGGGTGGCTATCCCGATGGAGTCAATCACCGGATGGAGCAGCCTTTCTGATTCAAGCCAGAGACCCAGCTCAAGCTGGTTGGACGGAAGCAGGACGAAGTAATTTGTTACATCAAAGCTGGTGTATGCATTCAGTGAGCCTCCTGCTTCTTCGACTATTTCGGCAAACTCACCCCGCCCGATATGCTTTGTACCCTCGAACATCAGGTGCTCAAAGAAATGTGCAAACCCGGTGCGGCCTTCAAACTCATTCTTTGCCCCGACATGGTACATAATATTGACAACCACGTTAGGTGTGGTGTTGTCCTCATGCAATATCACATGCAGGCCGTTGTCAAGCGTGTACTCCGTGAACTCAATTCCCTGGCCGGTTGCGCGGGGAAGCATCACCAGCGCGAGCAGCAGCGAAAGGATCAGGAATTTAAGGTTGGTTTTCATGTTTTAATATATTTTAAGTGGATAGATTGATTAATCACGGTTAAATGCACTTTAAACCGGACAAATTTATTAATTTTTTTTATTGATTAATATTCTATATCGAGCCCCAGGGAATCTTTAAGTTTTTTTATATCCGGGTTTTTGTTTATAAGCTCCTGGAGTTTTTCAGCCGGCAGGTAGGCTTTCTGCTTCTTGTTGTTTTTATTTATTTCTGCCTTTATATCTATATAATGATTGTTTAACGCCTTGTGCAGGGTTGCAAGTATTTCCGGTTTTTTATCATTTATAAGGTCCTGCTGGATTGCATTGTCAACTGATATTTTCAGAAGAAGGTCCTTGCCCAGTTCCGGCTTTTTCCCTGTCATTGCCATGAACAGGGCCAGGCTCTCTTTTTTGTAGGAGAGCGCTATGTCAGTCCAGGCCTTCAAAAGCTCTTCATGGGTGAAACTATCTTTAGCACTTTTCAGGCCGGGTTCAGTTTCCTTATCTCCCTTTTTGCCACTATCCTCTTTTTTGCCGTTAATTTTAAGGCTTATACTGCCTAACTGCCCTTTAGGCTTTATGGTTTTGCCTTCGGGCTTTTTAACAGTCTTTGGGGCCTTTTGTTCACCCAGAGCCTTACGCTCCCCTGGTTCCTGCCGTTCCTTTACCTTATTCCTGTCGTATGGAGTGGTATCAGTGGGTGGAAGAAGGCGCACGGGCAGTCCCGGCCCCGGGGTCAGGACTTTTTTTTTTCAACCGATGCAGTCTGCAGCAGTGACAGTTCCAGCAGCAACCTCTTGTTACTGCTTGTCTTGTACTGAATATCTGCCCTGTTGTTAATTTCAAGGGCCTGCATTAAAAAATGCTTCGGTCATTTTACTGCCTGAGCCCTGTACCTTTCCTGCAGTTCCTTACTACCTTCAATAAGAAATATGGTGGCTTCATCCTTGGATACCAGCAAGTTCCTGATATGGGTCCCGAACCCTGTAATGAAATCCGCACCTTCAAAACCCTTTTGCAGTATCTCGTCGGCAAGCAGCAGTATGTCCTGGGGGTTTTCTTCCAGGATCAGGTCCATTACCCTGAAATAGTAATCGTGATCCAGTATGTTTAGGTTCTCGATAACATCCTGGTAGGAGATCCTGTTTCCGGTAAAACTGTTTATCTGGTCAAATATGGAAAGTGCATCCCTTAGGGCACCGTCGGCCTTCTGGCTTATAATGTGAAGAGCCATCGGGTCTGCATCAACAGACTCCTTCTCTGCCACCCATGCAAGCTGTTTGGCAATATCATCAACCGTTATCCGGGCAAAATCAAAAATCTGGCAACGTGATAGTATGGTGGGTATTATCTTGTGCTTCTCGGTGGTTGCAAGTATGAACTTGGCGTATGCAGGCGGCTCTTCAAGCGTTTTTAGAAAGGCATTGAATGCCTGCTGGGAGAGCATATGCACCTCATCTATTATGTAAACCTTGTAATTGCCTACCTGTGGAGGTATGCGCACCTGGTCAACAAGTGTGCGGATTCCCTCAACCGAGTTGTTGGATGCAGCATCGAGCTCATGCACGTTAAAGGAGTGTGAGCGGTTAAAGGAGAGGCATGACTCACATTTATCACATGCCTCAATGTTATCGGTGATATTCTCGCAGTTTATTGTCTTGGCCAGTATCCGGGCACATGTTGTCTTACCAACCCCCCTGGGGCCGCAAAAAAGGAATGCCTGGGCCAGGTGGTTCGTCCTTATGGCGTTTTTCAGGGTGTTGGTAATTGCCTTCTGGCCGACCACCATGTCGAAGGTGGCCGGCCTGTATTTGCGTGCGGATACTACATACTGATCCATATTATATCAGGCCTTTTTCATGTTTTTCCCTTATGGCCTTAAGCATATCCTCTGTCATTGCGTCCAGGTCAAAGTCGGGTTTCCAGCCCCAGTCTTTACGGGCCGGAGAGTCATCAACCGAGTTTGGCCATGAATCTGCAATTTCCTGGCGAAAATCAGGCTCATATGTGATCTCAAACTCCGGAATATGCTTCCTGATGGACTCTGCCATCTGTTTCACGGTAAAGTCCATTGCCCCTACATTGTAATCGCAGTGATAGTTCAGCTTGTCAAAGTCAGCATTCATAAGGTCGATGGTTGCCTTCAAACAATCCGGCATGTACATCATCGGCAGCCGGGTGTCTTCCTTGACAAAGCAGGTGTAGCGCTTTTGCCTGATGGCCTCATAATATATGGCAACTGCATAATCGGTGGTGCCGCCTCCCGGCAGTGTCTCATGACTTATAATGCCGGGATACCTCAGCCCCCGTACATCAAGGCCGTACTTTTTGACATAGTAATCACCGAGGAGTTCACCGGCAACCTTTGTAACCCCGTATATGGTGGTTGGTTTCAGGATGGTTTCCTGGGGGGTATTTTCGGCAGGGGTGTTAGGTCCAAACACGGCAATGGAGCTTGGAACCAGAACCTGCTTCATCTTGCGCTCCCTGGCCAGCTCAAGTACGTTGATAAGTCCGTTCATGTTGACATCCCAGGCAAGCATCGGGTTTTTCTCGCCTGTGCCTGAGAGTATGGCTGCCATATTTATTATGACGTCTGTATTGTATTTGTCTACAACAGATACAAGGCCCTTTTTGTCAAGGGCGTCGACCACCTCACACGGTCCGGTTTCCGTCAGCTGCCTGGATGGTTTTGTTTTCCTGATACCTGCAACAACATTGCTGCCTCCGTAAATCTCGCGCAGGGCAAGAGTCAGTTCTGACCCGATCTGTCCTGCAGATCCTATTACCAGTATGTTTTTCATTATACTACAAAGGGTTTTTATTTATAGATTTTTTTATTTGAAATGATCTGTCAGATTCGAAGCAGTGTTGGCAAAAATAGAAAAATTAATTTGTTTTTCTATATTTAACAGTGGCGGGTGCAATGATGTGAAAACCTGCCTGTAATATTTGCCGGACAGGTGGTGGTTTGTCAAAAACAATATCTTTGCCTTTGAAAAGAATAATTAAACTAATCCTAATAATCTAAACAAATATCAGTATGTACGGAAAAATCAAAGAACATCTTCAAAAGGAGTTGAAAGAGATCCGGGAAGCCGGGCTTTACAAGGAGGAGAGGATAATTGTCACTCCCCAGGATGCCAGGATAAAGGTTGAATCGGGGCAGGAGGTTCTGAACTTCTGCGCGAACAATTACCTCGGATTGTCAAACCATCCTGACTTAATCCAGGCGGCAAAAGAGGGGATGGACTCACACGGTTTCGGCATGTCGTCGGTGC